>JAAWEC010000037.1 GCA_022794095.1 Clostridia bacterium | reverse complement strand
TATAAGGATATTCTTGTTTATTTTTATAAAATTTTATATTTATTTTTCCATCATTATCGCATTGTGAAAAATGTTCTATATCTTTTGTTTTATCTTCTCCTTTAAGAATTACTAATATCTTTTCTTCATCCATTATTTTTTCCTTTACTACTTTTATGGATTTATTTTACCATATCTTTCCATAAAAATAAAGCATTCTACATATTTAACATGTAAAATGCTTATAATTTTTATTTAATTACCAATCCCAACCTAACAACTGGATTTTTATCTGCTAGGAAAACACCTTTAATCTCAATACTTTCAGGAACAACTTGTCCTCTTTTTCTACCGTTCTTTAATGTTACATCCATATGTACTGTACTTTTACTAATGCCAAATTTTTTAGCTGCACCTCTTACTGTATCTTTTGAATCTATTATATAATGTGCTAAGCTAATAGCACGTTCTTCAATTGATATACACTTCATAAAGTCAACTCCTATCTTAAGAATACTTTTGTTTAATTGTATTCTTTTAGATATTAAGTTAGAACTTTTTAATCTCTTATTCAAATAAATTTAAAATAATTAAGTTATTACTGCTTCAATGTTTTATCTTTCCTATTAAATATTAATCTGGCAACAAAAAAACTGAATATTTCAAATTCATAATTTCTGTTGCTGTTTTTTTATTGTTCTCCTCTTTAGCAGTTGCCGTCTTTTTTAATATTCTATTTTCTCCTGTTAGCATTGCAATTGATGCTCCTGCTAAAACTAGTAATATTATTACTTATCTTTTCTCTATTTTCTTTCTTGTTATCCATATTAAGTTATCCTCCATTTATTGTCTAAAAAATATTTCATACCATTTAATAAAGCAATAAATTGCCCATATTTTTCTATAATTATCTTTTTGGTTATTTTTATGTTGATTTAATAATATAAAAATATAATCCTGATTAAAAATTTCTTTAACAAAATCCTGACCAAATACTTTACCAATTTCTTGATAAAAATAATCTTCTTTTAGCCAATTCCTTAGTGGAACTGGAAAACCCAACTTCTTCTTTTTATACGCATCATTTGGAATATATGTCTTTGCAACTTCCCTTAATGCTATTTTAGTATTTTCCCTCGATATTTTACATTTTTTGGGCAAAGAACTTGCAATTTTAAATACTTCTTTATCTATAAAAGGGGTTCTTGCTTCTATTGAATTTGCCATTGTCATTTTATCTGCCTTTAAAAGTATATTTCTTGCAAGCCAATATTTTACATCAATAGATTGCATTTTTATTAAATCACTTTTGTTTCTATTTTTTTCAAATACCTCTTTTGTAATTTCTTCATTTTTAATAGTGTTTTTTATCTTTAAAACTTTTTTTATCTCTTTTTCGCAAAAAATCTTATTCACACCTACATATTCTTCCTCTAATTTTTTTCCTCTACGTACAATAAAGTTTCGCCCTCGACATTCTGGTAACTGTTCAAACAAAAGACTTAAACTATGGCGAATAAAAAATGGTATCTTATTATAAATTTTAAACATCTCTAGTTCATTATAACGATTATATCCACAAAAAAACTCGTCTGCTCCTTCTCCTGATAAAACAACTTTCACATCTTTACTTGCAAGATTTGCCAATAAGTACAAAGAAATAGCAGATGGGTCACTAATTGGTTCGTCCATATAATACAAAACCTTTTCTACCAATCTTAAATACTCCTCTTTTTCTATTATCTTGCTAATATTTGCAATTTTCAATTTATTACATAAATCTTTTGCACATTGTACTTCACTATATTTTGTTTCACTATAGCCCACACTGTAAGTTTTATTTGGTTTTAAAATACTTGTAATATACGAAGAATCAACTCCACTAGATAAAAATGTTCCTATTTCCACATCACCTATTTTATGATATTTTATGGAATTTTTCATTTCTTCTTTTATTTTACTAGTTGCTTCATAAAAGCTAATATTTTGTTCAGAAAAATTAACATCATAATATTTATTAATACTTATTTTATTATTGTGAAAAATAAGACTATTCCCTGGTTTTAGACAATAAACATTTTTAAAAAGAGTTTCAAAAGTTGGAGTAAAACTGAATGATAAATATGATCCTAACAATTTTTCATTTAAAATTTTCTTAAACTTCGGATGTTCTAAAAAAGCTTTTATTTCCGAAGCAAACATAAACACTTCTTCATTTTGATAAAAATATAATGGCTTAATTCCAAAATTATCACGAACACAAAATAAAGTATCTTTTCTCTTGTCCCAAATTGCAAAAGCAAACATTCCACGAAGCTTTGTTGGCATATCCATTCCCCATTGTTCATATCCATGTATCAATATCTCTGCATCACAATTGCTCTTGAACGTATGCCCTTTTCTTTCCAACTCACATTTTAATTCTTTATAATTATATATCTCTCCGTTATACACTAAACTTAAATTCCCATCTTTACTAACCATTGGTTGTTTTCCATTCTCTATATCAATAATCGCAAGCCTTCGATGACCTAGTGCAATCTTACTATCTGTGTAATATCCCTCTCCATCTGGTCCACGATGAAACATTCTACTTGTCATTTTCTTAATAACATCTTCTTTATTCTTTTCATTACTTACAAAACCTACTATTCCACACATATTTCACCTCCTTTGCAAGGTTTATTCACCATTATTTAATTTCTATTTTCTTGGATTTTATGAGACTAAACAATACATTTATTTAAAATAAAAGATATAAAAAACTATATTGACTTTATAATTATACACCATTTTCCAAAAAATGTCAAATGGGCATAATTGGGACAGGCACTGAATTGCCCTTTTGGCATTTTGGGCATATCTGGGACAGGCACTGAATTGCCCAAATAAAATTTATACTTCAATTTTATTATCATAAATTTTGTTTAATAATTCGTCTGGATAGGTTTTATCTAAGAATTCGTCTACTGGTCCTTTTGCTGGAATATTTTGACGTCTTTCTTGTTGACGGTTTCCTGCCATACATGATATTACGATGTCAAATGTCATAAATATT
>JAAWEC010000036.1 GCA_022794095.1 Clostridia bacterium | reverse complement strand
CTTGTAATCCTTTTTTCATGTCTTGCATTTCTTCTTGTAATCCTTTTTTCATGTCTTGCATTTCTTCTTGCATCTCTTTTTTCATATCTTGCATTTCACTTAGGAACTCCTGTTTTGTTCCTTTAACTTCTTCTAGGATTGTTTTTAGCATTTCTTCCATTATTTCTCACCTCCATCAAAACGAATTATATAACAAAAGAAATAGCCTGTCAACCCTATACGTAAAATTTTATATATAAAGTCACAACTTGTTGAACTACAACTATAAAATTTTATATCTCTTTTTCTTCTTTATTTTCTTTTATTAATCTCTGATTTCTTATTTCTTTACACATGTATTCTAATCTCTGTATTTCTTTTTCTTGTATTCCTTCTATTGGGTGTTTTGTGCTTTTTGCTCTTTTTAATCTTGTTCTAAGCCATAAGTCTAAATATGCTTTTTCATCTTGTTTTTCAATTTGACTAAGTGCGTCTAAAATTTTTGACATTGCTTTTGTCCAATGTTCTAATTTATATGGAATACGTGCATTCTTATCTAATTCTATTTTTTCTTCATCTTCTGCTTGCATTGTATACCATGTATTAATATCATTTGGTATTTTTTTTGATTCCCACTCTTCTTCATTATACATTGTAAATGGTCTATACTTATTTTCCCATTCCTCTACTGTGATAGAACCTTCCATAAAATGACTGTATTGTCTCATTTGGTCTTTTGAATAAAAAATACCTTGTTCTGTTACATTAATTTTTCCTTCATCTCTTAATTCCCTTATTTTTTTACCAATTATCTTTTTCAATTCTTTTTCTATTAATAATTCTTGATTTGTTTTTAAATTGTCAATTGGTCCATCGAATTTATAATCTTTATAACTATAAACTTCTGCTTTATTATTTAATTCAATAAATCTATAATATTGCTTATAGATTGGTTCTACTTCATTTATAAATAAAGTTAATTTTCTTTTTATTTCGTTACTATCTTCCTCTTTAAAGTTACCTATTTCATCTTCTTCAATTTTTACTTGTTCAATATTTTCATCTTGAGGATTTTCTAACTTTTTAAACCAATATTCTATGTCTTCAACTTCTTTTATTACTTTTTCTGAAATACTTTCAGTATATATATGATATATTATCCCCTCTAATGCTCCATTTGGATTTTCATCCCCATCAAAAAAATATCTTCTAAATGCTTTTTTATCAAAATTATACATAACAATCCAACATCCTTTGTTTTTAGTCTTTAATATTAATCTTTTTGTCAATAATATAAGCTGGTCTATTTCTTGTTTCGTCATAAATTCTTGCTATATATTCTGAAATGACCCATATTGATAATAGTTGAACTCCACTAAATAATGTAATAGCAACCATTATAGATGTCCAACCTGGTACTAATTCATTCAAATTTAAGGCATAAGAAATTAATGAATAAACTAAAATTCCAATTGATAATATAATAGTTAAAAACCCTAGTCCCCCTACAATTTTTAATGGTTTTGTAGAAAAACTAAAAATTCCATCTAATGCCAATTTCCACATCTTTTTAAAAGGATATTTTGTTTTTCCTGCTTTTCTTGGCTTTCTTTCATAAAGATATGCCTTTTGCTTGAAACCAACCCAACTAAATAGGCCTCTTAAAAATTTATTATGCTCTGGCATTGAATTTACTACATCAATTACTTTTCTATCGACCAAACGAAAATCTCCTGTGTCTTTTGGAATTTCTACGTCTGATAAATTATTCAATGCACAATAAAACATTTTAGCTGTTAATATTTTAAATGCTGATTCTCCTTTTCTTGCTTTTCTTTGACCATAAATTACTTCATTTCCTTTTTCCCATAATTCTATCATTTCTGGTAGTAATTCTGGTGGGTCTTGTAAATCTGCATCAATAATTACAATAGCATCTCCTGTTACATACTGAATTCCAGCTGTTACAGCTGCCTGATGTCCAAAATTCCTAGAAAATGATATGATTTTTACTTTTTCGTTTTCTTTTGATATTTCTTGTAAAAAATCTAAAGTTCCATCTGTTGAACCATCATTAACAAATATTATTTCATAATCATATTGTGTTAGCTTTTCTAATACTTTTTTTATTATATTGTATGAACTTTTTATTACTTCATTTTCATTATATACAGGAATAACTACTGATATAGTTTTCATAATATTCTCCTTCTTTGTTGTCCTATCAAATTTGTAATTATTTTTAACTCTCCATATCCTTTTTGTTTTTAAAAATAAAAAACTTACTAAGTATATAATTTACAATAACTACCATGACTTGTGTTACAACTTTTGCTATCATGTCATTTATGTTTAAAACTTTTACCATTAATGCAAATGTTCCTACATCACACAAAATCCCAGATAGTATTCTTGCTAAAAAGAAAGAAATTATTTCTTTTAAAAATTCTTTTGCAGTATTTGTCTTACTATCAAAAACAAATAATTTATTTGTTATATATGCAAAAAGTACAGAGAAAAACCATGACAAACCACTACTTATTACTTCATCTATACTTAGCATTCTTGCAAATACATAATAAGAGCCAAAATTAACAAACATGGCAAGTACTCCAAAAACTAAGTAATTGATTACTTCTTTATATTTCAGATATAATTCTTTTATATTTTCTTTCATTTTAACCTCATTTTTTTATAATTGGAAAAGAATTAAATTTTGGCTAGGAAAATAAGTTTGACAATACCAAAATTTTAATTATTTTCCAACTTTTTTTACATTTCAAATAATTCACCTAATGGTCTTTCTTCATTTATACGTTTTATTGTTTCTGCAAATAATGGTGCAATTGATAATACTGTTATATTGTCTATTCTTTTTTCTTTTTGAACAGGTACAGTATTTGTAACTACCATTTCTTTTATTCCTGAATTTTTAATTCTTTCAATTGCAGGTCCTGATAAAATACCATGTGTACCACCTGCATAGATTGCCTTTGCTCCAAATTGTTGTAAAACTTTTACAGTTTCCATCATAGAACCTGCTGTTGCAATTT
>JAAWEC010000035.1 GCA_022794095.1 Clostridia bacterium | reverse complement strand
ATATAATGCTCTTGTATATGACATTCCTCCATATTTTGTTCCGAATTTTACTTGTGAGCTTATATCATATCCATTTCCTCCATTTTCTGCATATAGCTTAGGATTAAATCTGTCTGCATATTTGTATATATGTGGCTTTCCGTTGATGTCTACTTCTATTTTGTCTATGTCTTTTACTAAACTTAGGTCTGGTTGTTCTTTTTCTACTATTCCTAAATTGATGTTTGTTATTTCTTTTATTTCTTTTGTATATATGTCATTTGACGAAATTTGTGTTTGTCCTAATAGCCCTTTTGATGTAGTTCTAGCTGTTATTAGATATTTTCCTGCTACTCCTGTTACTGGATATTTTTGTCCATTATATCCATAAACTCCACCTTCATAATTTAGTGTTGAAGTACCATCACTTTGTTTATATAATAAATTTGTGGTTGCTCCATTGCTTGCTGTTGCTTGATTTTTTGTGATTGTGGTGAATTTATTATTAAAATCTCCTCTTACTACTTCATCACTTGCTTTGCTTCCATTGTCTAAATTTGGTTTAACTTCTACTGATTTATAAGCCATGCCATTGTATGTAAATTCAACATATGCACCTGCTATTATTTTATCTATTTCTACTTTGTCAAATATATATTTTCCTGTTGTGTTTTGTGTTGTTGTTGTACCCATTGTATTCCCACTTTTATCTTTTAATGTAACTCTTATATTTCCTAGCTTTTTATCTGGTGCTACTCTTTCATTAAATACATTATCATAATTTGCTCCTTTATCTGTAGCTAGTCTATCTTCCCATACATATCCAGATACTTTTATATATTTTCTCTTGTTTGTAATTGTTGCTGTTATACTTTGCCTGTATTCTAATTTTATAGGATTTCCTACTTTTAATGGTTTGTCAATGCTACATTCTTCATATTCTGAATTTTCTCTTTGAACTTCATAAAATTCACAAGTTACATTTTCACCAAAGCAAACTTCTTGTTTTGGTGCATACCACTCTGCTTCCCTAATATTGCTAGTCCAAGTAACTACAGTTCCATTTTTTCCACCTTTTGCATATTGGTTTGCATTTTGCTTTTTAATAATAAATCTTGTATTATTTAATTCTTTTTTTGTTGTGCCATCTATTTTTTTAATATTTAAAAATGCTCGTGGTTGGTTTTCTAGTGTAATACTTTTTACATCTCCAATTGCTATACTAAAACTACTTCCTATTCCCAATTTTCCATTTTCTGTTTTGCTACAAGCTTGATAGTATTTACTATGTGCTTGCACTTCATAAAATTGATATTTTCCAGCTGTTTCTGTTGTAATTCTGTCTCCTGTTTGATATAAGGTTGCATTATTAATTGTAGTTGTCCATGTACAAGCTGTAGTGGTATTTCTTCCATTTACAGCATATTTTCCTGTATCTAAATTTTTTAATACAAATCTTGCATTAGTTAATTGTGCTTTGTTATTTTTATCTATTTTTGTTAATGCTATTTGTGTCAAATCTTTTATTTCTGTTACAGTCAAAGAAGATGGTATTGGTAATGCTATATCTGTACTTTCTTTTTCTTCTCCTTTTCCATAATAAATCATTAGATTTTGACCTCCACCACCTTCATCTGATAGTACTAGTCTTGCTCTAATTTTTCCCATTGCTTGTTTTAATGTAATACTATGTATTTTCTCTATTTCTAATTTTCCTTGAAAGGCGAAATAGAATTTATTGCTTGAAGAAAAACTTGATAAATCTGTAATATCCATCAATTCTCCATTTTCTGATGTACAATACCATTTTGCAGCAATTTCTTTATTTTTACCATATTTACTATCATATTTCATAGTTATACTAGTTATTTTTCCGTTTTATGTCTAAACGATAAGGCCCCATTATAGTATATCCATTTGGTTCTTGAGTTGGAGCTGGATTTGGTTTTTCCCAAGGATATTGATCTGAGTCTTCCCAAGGATATTTATCTGGATTTTGAGTTGGATATTTATTATTATCTTCATTTGAATTGCTATCTGATTTTCCGTTTTTTATAATAAATTTTAGGTTCTACTCCATTTTTTTTGTCATTATTCATTTGTGTTTGGTTAAGCTTTATGCTCCAGTCTCTCGCATTTATATATTCTAGTACATTACTATAGTATGTTCCTCCTATGTTTAATTTATTTCCATATGGCTGATCATATTTTTGGAAAAAATCTCTATATCCTGATGGTTCATCACCATCTCCACAGTCAATTTGACCTTTAAATGTTCCTAATGAATGTTGGTTACGTTTTAACCAGTTACATATTGCTTCTTTTCCTTTTCCAGCACTCTCAACTTTTGGCTCAGTACAATATTCCACATTTGCTGTTGAATATAATATAGCATAAGCTAAATATTGTTGTACCTCTGGTGAATTTTCATCTATGTCTATTACATGAATTCTACGAACTCCGTCACCTTTACCCATTTCTGTCCACGTTGAGCCTTGTTTACCATGTCCAATACATCCTCCACCAGTAGACCAAATCATATGCTTGTCAAGTCCATTTCCATTTACACGTTTTGCACTATATTTCCAAATTGTTCCATTTACACCAATAGGTTTAGAATCTAGCCAGGCACTTCCATATAAATCCATAGCTCTATAAATATTTTCTACTTCTTTAGTATATCCCATATAAAATGGTACTTTGAATTCTGGCTGCTCACTTTCACCGCCATGGATTTGTGTTTGTACTTCCGTCCTGGCTTATTAGGGTAATCTTCCCATGGTGATGTGCTAGCTTTTATATGTTTTGGAATACATAATGTAAATAAAATTATTATTATCGCCACTACTACTTTTTTCATCCTTATCTCCTTTCTCGTTGCTTTATAAAACCTTTTTCTTGATAAAATATACTCCTATTGCTATTATTGATATAATTACAATTACTAAAGATATATAAAGAATTATACGTCCTGTTCTTATTGATACTATCAATTCTGCTTGGCTTTCCTGTTTCTCACATTTTACTTTATTTGTAATTGTTCCTATATTTTCTCCAGTCATTTTTTTACTTACTGTTAATGTTATGTTTTTAGTTTCCCCTGGGTTAATGGGCTGATTAGATAATTCTTTTGTAGATAATGAACCATCTTTTAATTTTATCCAAGACTTATTAATTTCTTGGTTAAATGATATGTCTTCTGGTAAATAGTCTATTATTTCATTTGCATATCCTGCTATTTCTCCTGAGTTTGTGATTGCAATATTGTATTCTATAATAATATTGCTATTTTCAATTTGTTTTCTATCTATTTCTATTTTTGCAAGTTTAGTTTGATTATATGAATTTACTTTTGTTCCTTTATTGGTCTGTATTATTACTTGTTTTATTGTTTTATCTAATTTTAAATCAAAATTCTTTCCTTCTACAAAACCTGCATCTATATTTTTTAAGTCTTGTGAATTTATTACTAATGTTTTTGTTCTTGCTACTGGTAGTTCTTGATTTTGTATTTTTATCTTATCACTTATAACGTCTGAATTAACATCTTCTGGAATGCCCTCTTTTTGATATGTTGTTATTGTATATTTACTAGTATCATACTGAAACATAACTCTGTAATTTCCCTGTTTTACATTTTTAAAATAGTATGACCCATCTTCTTTTGTTCTTTCTGAAAGATTATCTCCTGTTTCCTCATTGATTAACCACACCTGTACATTAGCCATTTTAGGTTCTTGTTCATCTTGCATTCCATTAGAATTAGTGTCTATCCATGCTATTCCTGATATACTATAACCATCATTGTCATCATTTTGTGGAAAATCTGGATTGTTGTTGTCCTCATTATTTCCATTGTTATCATCACCATTATTGTCACTATTGTTATCATCGTTGTTATTATTATTGTTATTATCTTCTAATAACTCAATTGTAAATGAAACTTTGTTACTTTCTGTATTTATATTTATTCCATTTATTTCTACATAGTTTTCTATTTCCTGTTCTACCATTGATAAGCAGTCTACTGTTGTATTAATTTCTACTTCTATTGTTTCTTTTGCTTTAATCATTGTATGTCCTACAAGTAAGTTCATTGCTCGGTTCATTTCTTCTTCTTTTTCGTTTGTTTTGATTTTTGCAGAATTTATTTTTAAACCATATGGAACTTTATCCTTAATTGCAATTTCTGCTCCTACTGTACCTTTATTTTCAATTTTAATAGTAAATATTATTTCTTCTCCATCTTTTATAACTTTCTCTTTTTTATTTGTAGTTTGTACTGCAATTATTTGTGTTCTCATTTGTGTAACTATTCTTTCTACATCATTAGAAATATACTCTTTTCCATTTCCAATAACTTTAAAATATTGTGAAATCATTCCTTCTGATTTGTCTATGTCTACTTGACTTACTTCTGGTTTTACAGTTATATCTACTGTTTGGTTTGCTTCTATTTTAGGAATTTTAAATTTAATAACTCTATCTTTACACTCTATGTATTCATATGGTTCACTTCCATCTAAAAATAAATCTTCTTCTGTAAAATCTGCTAGCCCTTCTGCTAATGGGATTTCTACCATAATATCTTGTAATTCTTTGTTGCTTAAATTTTTTACACTAGCAAAAATCGGAAATCCTGAACCTTCACATGTTAATACATCTTCAGAATACATAAATTGCAATGTTGCTTTAATTTCTCCTTGTTCAATGCTATTTGTTATGTTTTGGATTATTTTTTCTTCATAATTATCTGCTGTTATTTTTAATTCTCCTGTAATCTCTTGATTATTATCTTCTACCTCTTTTACAGAAACTTGGTAACTTACTTCTTTTGTTTCTCCTGGGTTTAATGTACCTATTTCTAATTGTTTAGAAGTTAAATTTTCATCTTCTGCTATTTTATATTTTGTGTGTATTACACCTTCTACATTTTCTTCATAAGCTATTTGGTTATAATAAATTGCATTTGTGTTTACTGCTTCTAAATTTATATTTGATAGTATATCATTTGTTTCATTTGTTACTCTTATTTTATAACGAATTCCTTGTCCTTCTTTTACAGTATCTTCATCTTTTAGTTGTTGTCCACCAGATGTTGCCATTATTTCTACTTTTATTCCATCTTGTACATTTGTTGTATTAGAAGGGCTAAAGTCTTTAGGTGTTTCACTTTTAGTGCTACATTTTATTTCTGAAATTGTAGTTTCTGTATTTTCTTGGTATTTGTATTCTAAAGTATTTTTTATGTTTCCTGTGCTTTTTGGCTCTAAGTTTTCTGGTATATGGATTGAATATGCTATCTCTACTAGT
>JAAWEC010000034.1 GCA_022794095.1 Clostridia bacterium | reverse complement strand
TTAGCGATGGTGTTAAAAACTCTTTAAGAGAGGACTGTTATATTCTAGTTATTGGAGAGATTCGTGATAAAGTAACCATGGAAGCTGCCATTGAAATGGCAGAATCTCGGACACTTAGTAATTGGAACCCTTCATACAAAATCTTGTGCTGAAACAATAGACAGAATGATAAACTTCTATGAAGTAAGAGATCAAGCAAGTGTTAAATACCTACTTTCAGCTTTATTGAAATTAGTTGTATCACAAAGACTATTGCCAGGAACAGATGGAAAACTAGTATTAGTTCCAGAAGTAATGGTTGTAGACAATATAGTTGCAGGTATAATACGTAAAGAAAAATTAAGTGTATCTGAAATTGAAGATGCAATACAAAGTAACTTAGAAAAAGGAAGTATAGGTCTAATAAATTCCTTAGCAGAGCTTTTTGTAAAAGATAAAATTACTTTAGAACAAGCCAAAGCCCAAATAGAGGAGAAAAACTTAGAGATACTAAACAGAACAATTATGCAATTAAAAATAAAACGTGACAAATAAAAGGAGGTCAAGATTATGCCTGTCTATACCTATAGAGCTGTAACTAGAACAGGTGTTGTGGTAAGAAATAGAGTAGAAGCAAGTAGCAGACAAAATTTGATAAAATCATTAAAAAATGGAAATTTAATGCCAATTTCAATTGAACAAGTTTCTTATCGTTCCAATAAAACACAAAGAAAACAGAAGAAAAATGTTACAGACATACAAGAAATAATGAAAAATGTAAATACTACACAATTAGGAAAAAATAAGAAAACTTTATCAACAAAAGAAAAGATAAACTTATATTTTGCTAAAACTGAACCAATAACCCAAAGAGATTTAGTTGTATTTACACAAAACTTTTATTTACTAAAAAAGGCAAACTTTAACAATATTCATGCTTTAGACACAATTATTCAAAGTACAGAAAACTTATCTTTTAGAGGTGTTTTGGAGGATATATTGGCAGGTGTTGAGGCAGGAGAAAATATGTACACAACAATGGAATATTACACAAATGTATTTCCATATATATATGTAAATATGATAAAAGTAGGTGAATTGTCAGGTTCTTTGACTAATTCTTTGCAACAAGCAGTTAAATATTTAGATGAGTCAGAAGCACTAAACAAAAAGATAAAATCTATATTAATTCCTAATATAATACAATTTGTCATGTTGTTAGTTATGTTAATAGTAGGAACATTAGTAGCAATACCAGCTATTCAAAATGTATTTGACGAATTAGGAACAGATGAAGAATTACCAACAGTTACTTTATGGTTTGCAGACTTTATAGATGGCTGTATACAATTTTGGTATATACCTACATTTATTATCTTAGCAATTGTGGGTGCAATTATATTCTATATAAATACACCAAAAGGAAGGTACAATTTTCACTACTTTAAGTATAAAATGCCAATATTTGGAGAATTAATATTTGCATTAGATTTTTCAAGATTTTTGAAAGCAATGTTATTAAATATGCAAAATGGAATGAGAATACAAGACTCTATTGAAGTCAGTAAAAACGTAATAAAAAACTTAGTTATGCTATCAGTAATAGAAACATCAATAAACAATATTCTAACAGGTTCATCGTGGATAGAGCCATTTGAAAAATCAGGTCTAGCAAAACCAATGATAACAGAAATGCTAAAAATTGGTATGCAAACAGACTTAACAGAAATGATGGAAAAACTAGTAGAATATATGGAAATAGACATAGATAACATAATGGCAAAAATAATGAAAGCATTGCCACAAGTAGTTTATGCAGTTGTAGGAGCAATACTAATCTTCTTCGTATTAGTAGTCCTAGTACCATGTATTCAAGTATATATGGGTAACTTCTTATTCTCTGCTTATGATGTGTAATGTCGTATTGGGGACGTTTCTTTTGCGACATTATTATGTAAAGGTGCAATTGGGGACGTTTCCTTTTGCACCTTTTGTTGTAAACAAGGAGGTATTTATGAAAATTGGAATTGATTTAGGTGGAAGCCATATTGCTATTGGAGTAGTAGACAATGAGGGAAGAATTGTTGAGAAAATTGAAAAAAGACTTACAAGTAAAGAAAAGAAAAATCTTACAAAATCAATAGTAGATTATATTATAGAAAATGTGAAACAATTTAAAGATAAATATAAAATTACTAAAATGGGTATGGCAATCCCAGGAAAAGCAAAAGATGGAGTAATAATAGATTCTGGAAATCTAGGGATTGAAAATTATCCTATTGTTGAGAAATTACAAGAGCTAGAATTGCCAATACAAATAAGAAATGATGCTAAATGTGCAGCTTTGGCAGAAAATACGTATGGCTGTTTAAAAGAGTATAATATAAGCATTTTTTTAACATTAGGAACAGGAATTGGTGGAGCAGCATTTCTAAATGATGAACTATTAAAAGCAGGAAGTGCTGAAGCTTATGAATTTGGTCATATGGTAATAGAAAAAAATGGAATACCATGCCATTGTGGAAGAAAAGGTTGTTTTGAGAGATATGCATCAATGAAAGTATTTAAAAATAACTTGAGAAAAGCTTTAAATGTAGATGAAACTACGAGAGGACAAGAATTATTTGAGATTATTAGAAATAATAAACCAGAAAATAAAAACTATCAAATAGTGGAAGATGTTGTCTCTGAATTTATTGAAGATTTAAGTACAGGAATTTTAAACCTAATCAAAATTTTTGAACCAGAAATAGTAGGAATTGGAGGTAGTTTTGTTTTTTTTGAAGAAGTATTACTACCTAGACTAAGAGAAAAAATAAATAGGGAAGATATAAAAATACAAACAGCAATTTTAGGAAATGATGCAGGAATAATTGGAGCAATTTTGTAAAATTTCACATAAACCCTTGAAATTATTGTTAAAACGTGGTAAAATAACAAACGTATTAATCACACAAAGAGAGTTTAAAGGGAAGTGCCTAAAGTTTTAGGTCCTAAAGAACGTAGAAACTTTGTGGAAGAATAACAAAAGGGAGGACTTAAAAATGGCAGTAGTTGCAATGAAACAATTACTTGAAGCAGGTGTTCACTTTGGACATCAAACAAGAAGATGGGATCCAAAAATGGCTGAATACATATTCCAAGCCAGAAATGGAATACACATCATAGACTTACAAAAAACATCAAAAAAATTAGATGAGGCATACAGCTTTATCAAAGAGCAAGCAGAAGAAGGGAAAACCATTCTATTTGTAGGAACCAAAAAACAAGCACAAGAATGTATGAAAGAAGCAGCCGTAAAAT
>JAAWEC010000033.1 GCA_022794095.1 Clostridia bacterium | reverse complement strand
TCTTAAAAAAGCTGGTGTATAAATAGGATTTGTCAAAATTTCTGGTGAATTTTGATTAATATCCACTTCTCTATTCTCTCTTTTGTCTGTATTTTCCATACTAAAATCACTCCTTTTCTTAAACTATGTTTGGTAATATTTATTTGTTGGACGATAAAAACAATGTTCACCTAATCTTGTATGAAGTGTTCCAGACCCATTGCTAGGAAAAATGGATGCACAACTTGGTCTAAAAGGATTTAAGTACCATAAGCAATCCCCTATTTCATTTAATCTGTTTCCAGCTAATGCCCAATCTGCAATATAATAATGAACTTCTGTTGGTGTCATATTATAAATATTTTGTGGATTATATTGATTTCTTATTGTTTCTCTTGCACAATCAAATTGTCCTTGTTGAAAAATTATATTTCTAATATTCCCACCTTGTGACACTCTAGCATATTCTCCCTCTGGTACATAAACTCTATTCATAGTAACAGTTGCAACTGCTTTCATTCCGATTATCTCCCTCTCCGTCCGTGCTTCACATTGTACAATTCTTGCTAATAACTCTCTATCTGAATATGCCATAAACTCCTCCATTCGAGCAATTTATGCTCAAACTATATTATCTTCCCTATACATTATATTATGTACTTATGCAATTTGTTCCTAATTTTAAAAAAATAATACTTTTGTTTTACATTATTTATATTTTCTTCTACAAGCTTTTTAATTTTAAGTTGCGAGCATAGTCAACTGTGTGTTATAATTCAATTGGTGATAATTTTGAAAATTTTATTTGAAAACACAACAAAATATAGCAAAGATATTTACAATAAATTTCTTGCTTTTCATAGCAAGAAATATCGCTTTACTTATGTAAGTTATACAGTTATAATAGTTGCACTTATTTTATTTTGCTTGACTTTACAAGTAAAATATCATAATTTTACTATTGCTGTTGTTTTTTGTAGTGTCTTAACTGTCTTTATTATATGGCGTCTTTTCAAACCTATTTCTGATGTTTCCAAAGAATATAAAAGTGAAAAAATTCAAAGTGAAAAAGAATTTACTTTTAAATTTTATGATAATTTTTTTACTGTTGAAGACAACAACGAATATATCAAAATGAATTACTTTCAATTATATAAAGTCTTTGAAACACAAGATTTCTTTTATTTATATATAGACAAAAGACATTCATTTTTAATAGAAAAATCTAATTTTAAAAACAATGCTTCAACTTCATTTTCTTGCTTTATAAAGAAAAAATGTTGGTGGAAATATAGGCTTTACCACAAATTTTTATAATTTTTGCATATTTATAACGTACTTTTAATAATATATATGTTAATGAGTTCTATTTACATAGAGTAAAGTATAATTAGCTCGAATGGAGGTTTTATGTTAGAAAAATATATCGAAAATCACAAAAACGAAATTATTGAAAAACTACAAGGACTAATTAAAATTCCAAGTGTTATATGTGCTTCTAGTAATCCAAAGCATCCCTTTGGCGAACCAGTAAACAATGCTTTAGAATATATGTTAGATTTAGGAAAAAATATGGGGTTTAAAACAAAAAACATTGATGGTTATTGTGGTTATATTGAATTTGGTGAAGGAAAAGAATTAATTGGTATAATTGGCCATTTAGATGTTGTTCCCGAAGGAGATGACTGGACTTATCCACCATTTAGTGGAACTATTGCAAATAATAAAATTTATGGTAGAGGTTCAATTGATGACAAAGGACCTGTTATAAGTTCTTTATTTGCTATGAAAAGTGTTATGGAAAATGCCAATGTTCATAAACGTGTTAGATTAATTTTAGGTCTAAATGAGGAAAATGATTGGAAATGTATTGAATATTACAAGAAACATGAAGAACTACCAACCATTGGTTTTAGTCCTGATGCTGACTTCCCTTGCATTAATTCTGAAAAGGCTATATTAACTTTATACCTAAAAATGGATTATTCTTCTTTTTTAAATCAAGATATTGTTATTAAAGACATAAACACATATAACAATGCTATTAATGTTGTTCCTAAGCTTTGCAGTACAACACTTTCTATAAATCCTAACAAAATTGCAATGTCTGATTTTATTAAAAACTTAAAAAATATTATACAAGAATTGAATTTTGAAATTGATATTTATAAAATAGATGAAACTGAAGTAAAACTTACTTCACATGGTGTATCAAGCCATAGTGCACATCCAGAGCTTGGAGTAAATGCTATTTCACATTTAATAATTACTTTGTCAAAGATATTTTCAATATATCAAATTAAAATTGACCTATTTGATTTTTTTGATAAGTTTATTAATGTAAATTATTGGGGTGAAAATTTAGAAATTAATTTTGAAGATGATTCAGGCAAACTTACTCTAAATGTTGGAGATTTTTACTTTAGAAATAACAGCATTCAAGTTGGTTTAAACTTTCGTGTTCCAGTAACAATGAATAAAATTGTTATTGAAAACAGTTTTATAGAAAAAACTAGTTCTTATTCAAATCTTGATTTTGAAATACTTGATTTTAAACCTGCTTTGTATATCCCAAAGGAAAATAGACTTGTAAAAACTCTTTGTGATATTTACAATGAAGAAACAAATTCTAATTTAGACCCATTATCAATTGGTGGTGCTACTTATGCTCGTGCTTTTGAAAATTGTGTTTCATTTGGTTGTAATTTCCCTGGTTGTAAAGATATGTGTCATCAAACTGATGAATTTATTGATATTGATAATTTAATACTTTCTTCTAAGATTTATGCTAAAGCAATTTTAGCATTAGATAAATTGGATTAAGAAAAATAGGAGCATGATTAAAATTTTTTGACCTTTTAGATTACTTTACATGCTCCGTTTTTGTTCGCCTGCTAAATTTTCTTTAGCAAATTTGTGTAGAATGTGTTGATGTTATAGAAAAATCTTTGATTTTTCCTATAACATAAGAAAAAAATCGAAGATTTTGCCTATAAACAAAAAAATCCCCGCCTTAGCCGTCAGTTGCCATGAATTTTTAAGGACCTGTTCCCCAAAACAGGCGGGTGCCTACCTAAATATTCCTGGGCTTCTCACTACTATTA
>JAAWEC010000032.1 GCA_022794095.1 Clostridia bacterium | reverse complement strand
GTTAATATATATACATCTTCAAGATAAATATATAGAAGAAAGTAAATCAAGAAAAATTGTAAATTTAATTTTATATTATATAATACAAGTAATATTAGTCATAGGTTTTTTAGGAATGATTTTAGTTTCTTTATTGATAACTAAAGTAAATGAAGTTGAATGGAAAAATGAATTGTCTAAATTATATAATAATATAGAAACATTACAGGGAGCTAAAGTTAAAGAAGTGTATGTACCTGTAGAAAAAGATTATAAATATGGATTTGTAAATAGCAGTGGTCAAGAAAAAATACAATGTCAATATGATAGAGTTTCATATTTTAATGAGTTAGAAATAAATAATAACTTGTATTATGTTGCACTTGTAAAAAAAGATAATAAGTTTTATGTGATTTCTAAAAATAATGATAATATAATGATAAGTGGTAATTTAGAAAAATATTTGCAAACAATAGATGGACATTTGGGTGAAACAATGATAAAAATGTTTAACGAGCAATCGAATTATAGAAATGCTTATTTGCAATCTTTTGAATTCTTTTTTCATGTATTAACAAAAGGAGAAATGAAATTAACTCAGCAGACAATAGAAAAAAATAATTATAATGCAATTACTTTAAGTGAACGAAATTCGATATATTATTATACTAACAAAAACTATTCTATGGTGATAGAACCAATATATAATGAAGATGAAGAAGATGAATATGATTATGATGACAATTATTATGACGAAGAAGATGAATATGATTATGATGACAATTATTATGACGAAGAAGAAAACACTTATTACTTATCATCGAAAAATACAAAACACAAAGTTACAATTACTAAAAACAATGGAGAACAAGAAACAAGCATAATATATTTAACAGATTTTTATGAAAAGGATGCAACATTATACGCTTTTACTAA
Organism: Clostridia bacterium; assembly: GCA_022794095.1. GTDB lineage: Bacteria > Bacillota > Clostridia > TANB77 > CAG-508 > CAG-269. The sequence goes on along the minus strand of JAAWEC010000032.1, from coordinate 7,109 downwards.
TGGATATATAGGATTTGAAGATGAAGAAAATAAAAGAAATGGTTGGATTGATGAAAACGGAAATAAAATAACAATTCCTGATACATATACTATAAAAGATATTAAAAACAACAAAGTGATTTTACAAGTAGATAGTACAGAAGATTATAATTCAAATGAAAAACCAGAATTACATTTTATAATCATAGATATGAAAGGAAAGACTCTACTACAAACAACTGCTCTTGAAGTATATGATGATATGTATTTAGTTAGAAATAACAATAAAAAAATGGTTTTAATGGATAAGAACTTAAATGTAATTTCAAATGAATATGATAAAATAATTTCTACTGTGCAAATAGATATAGCTCCACAATATAGTTCATATTACTAAAATTTTAAAAATAGGATTTGGGGACGGCCTCAAAATCCTATTCTAAAATGGCAACTTGAAAAATGATGACTTTTCTGATATGATATATAAAGAAAATCAAGAAAGGTCTAGTAAAATGAAAATAGGTTTTACAATTGGAAAATTTGCTCCATTGCACAAACGGACATCAATATTTAATTGAAAAAGGCTTAAAAGAAATGGAAAAATTCTATGTTGTTTTATATGAAACAAATGTTACAAAAATACCACTAGAAACAAGAGCAAATTGGATAAAAGAATTATATCCAAAAGTTAATATAATCTATGCTAAAAATCCACCAAATCAATATGGGCTAGATGAAGAAAGTGTAAAAATACAAACAGATTATTTAAAAAAAATAATTAATGGAATTCGGAGTAACACATTTTTATAATAGTGAGCCATATGGCAAATTTGTAGCAAGAGATTTAGAAATTCAAGAAATTCAAGTAGATAGAAAAAGAGAAAAATATCCAATTAGTGGAACAATTCTTCGTAATAATATTACAGAAAATGAAAATTATATTGAAAAAATAGTATATAAAGATATGAAAGAGGCTTAAATGAACTCTACTTTTTGGGGTATAGTTCATAAAAACCTCTTTTTTTATAGGAAATGGCCATACAACAAAAACACATTCTACATAAATTTGCTAAAGCAAATTTGGAAGAAGAACAAAGACAGAGCATGAAAAGTTATCTAAAAGGCCATAGAATTTTAATCATGCCACTTTTGTTATATTATAGGAAAGTTCGCCGAACTTCCTATAATATAAAGCGTTCCACAGAAAATTGCTTTGCAATTTTCGCGAGCGAACAAAGACGTGGCATGTAAAGTTATCTAAAAGGTCATAGAATTTTAATCATGCCACTTTTGTTCTTAATAAAACCTTTAGTAAAAATTAAGGAAAAATAAATATACATAAACTAATATTTGTGCTAAAATAAGAAAAAAGAAAAAATAGGATTATGGGGGCGTCCCCAAATCCTAAGATGATTTTGGAAAGGGGAAGAAATGGAAAAGAAAAAAACCGTTTTAAAGTGCGAAAATTTAGATAAAAATTTTGGCAAAAAGCAAATTTTAAGTGATGTTTCTTTTGAGGTTCAAGAGGGAGACATTTTAGGATTTATTGGACCAAATGGTGCAGGTAAAACTACAACTATAAAGTTAGTTTTAGGATTACAAAGTATTAGTAAAGGGAAAGTAACAATTAATGGTTATGATATTAAAAGTCAATTTACAAAAGCAATTGAAAGGGTAGGAGCAATTGTAGAAAATCCAGACTTATATATGTATTTATCAGGTCTTGAAAATTTAAAATTAATTTCTAATTTATATTCTGGAATTAGTAATGACAGAATTGATGAAGTAGTAAAGCTTGTAAAATTAGAAAATAGAATAAAAGACAAAGTTTCTAAATATTCTTTGGGTATGAGGCAAAGGTTAGGAATTGCACAAGCAATTTTACATAGCCCAAATTTATTGATTTTAGATGAACCAACAAATGGATTAGACCCAGAGGGAATTAAAGAGATGAGAGAACTTTTAGTAGAACTAGCCCAAAAAGAGAAAATGGCAATCTTAATTTCTAGCCATAACTTAGCAGAACTAGATAACTTATGTAATAAAGTATGTATCATCAAAAACGGAAAAATAATTGAAACAAGTAATATATCAGATATTAAAAAGCAAGAAAACACACAATTTAAAATATTTGAAGTAAATGATATTGAAAAAATGAAACAACTATATCCAAAAACAATAAAAATGAAGAATAATCAATGTAAGCTAGACATAGCAAAAGATGAAATTCCAGAAGTAATTAAAAAATTAGTAGAAAATCAAATTAAAATTTATGAAGTAAAAGAAGAAGAAAAATCATTAGAACAAGCATTTTTTGAAAAGACAGGAGGTAATGTAATTGAGTAAGTTAATAAAAAATGAATTAACAAAAATATTTAAAAAGAAAAGTATTTATATTACTTTACTAGTCATTTTAGCTTTTGTTATATTAACAAATTGCATATATAAATTTTTTTATAATAGCAGTACTTTTTATGGTGACACTTATATTGAATATGCAAAAGAGGAACTAGCCAAATTAGACCCCAACAAAGTAAGTGACATTAAGATGTATATTGATTTAAAAACTACAGTAGAAATTTATGAAATGCAAGAAAAATACGAAAAAGATGACTGGAGAAGAGACATTTTATCAGTTCAAGTAGGAACATATATTAATGAAAAAAATAATTATTTATATGGAGAAGACAAAGATTTAGAAAAAGTAGCACAAGTTCAAGAAAAAATTAACAAAATAATGGAAAAATTAGAAAAAGATGATTGGAAATATTTTGCAAATGAAGAGTTAGAAAATGCAAAATTAGCTTTAAGTGATTTAGAAGAACAAAAGAAAAACATGGAAGATAAGCAAGAAATTAAAAATTTAGAAAGTTCAATAGAAAATGCCAAAATTGATGAAGAAGTTGCAAGATATAGAGTAGATAAAGACATTAAATATGGAAATGATTATAGAAACAGAGCATTAAACGAATATCAAAGTTGTGCAAAAAATGTAAAAAACTACGAAAATTCAGACCAAAAATTAGAATACTCAGACCAAAAAAGATATAATACAGATTTAGAAGAAAGAGAAATCAATAGATATATTATAGAAAACAATGTAGATATAAATAAAGGAAATGACATCAGAGGAATTTTAAGAAATTTCTTTAGTGAATATGGACTATTTATTATTGTTATGGTTATTATGATAGCAGGAACTATTGTAAGTGAAGAATTCAGCAAGGGAACAATAAAATTATTATTGGTAAAACCATATCCAAGATATAAAATTTTGATGTCAAAATGGATAACTGTAATGATTATGATTTTATTTTCTATTGTTGCATTAATTGTTATGGAATTGATAGTTGGAGGAATTATTTTTGGATATGATAGTTTATCTGTGCCAGTATTACATTATAATTTTGACACCCAAAGCTTAGAAGCTATAAATGTATTTGCAGACTTAGGACTACAAACTATAACACAATTGCCAAAAGTCATATTATTAGCAATGCTTGCATTTAGTTTTAGTACATTGTTTACAAATAGTGCAGTAGCCATTGCTATACCATTACTTGGATATATGTCAGCAGATGTTATAAATAGTTTAGTTGTAAACTTTAAAGTTGACTTTATGAGATTTTTTGTAAGCTTAAATTGGGATTTTGGACAATATTTGTATGGGAATTTGCCAAAATTAGAAGGACTTACACTTTGGTTCTCAGCTATTATTTGCATATTATATTTTGTGGCAATGATAATTCCTACATTTATAACATTCAAAAAGAGAAATATAAAAAATGTGTAAAAAGGGCTTTTAGTCCTTTTTTATGTTATGGAAAAAATCTCCGATTTTCCTATAACATAGAACATTTTATACAAATTTACTAAAGCAAATTTGGCAGGCGAACAAAGAATGAAAATTGAGACAAATGAGACCTGTCCCTACTGTCTCAAAAAATTTTTAAGAACTCTTGAATTTTTTCTGTAGTTTCTATATAATAAGCTAAGAATAATAGGTGGGAGGTAATAAAAGTATGGCAGAAATTAAGTTAGATTTAAAAAACAGTAAAATCTCGCAAAAAGATATTTTAGAATACAAAGAGAAAGTCGAAGAAATTCATAAAGATTTACACAAAAGAGCAAATAATGAAAACGATTTTGTAGGTTGGCTAAATTTGCCAACTGAATATGACAAAAAAGAATTTGCAAGAATAAAAAAAGCTGCTAAAAAGATAAAAAAAGAATCTGACATTTTAGTAGTAATTGGAATAGGTGGTTCTTATTTAGGAGCAAGAGCAGTAATAGAATCACTGACAAGTTCTTTTTACAATATGTTACCAGACAAACAAAGAAAATATCCACAAGTCTTATATGTAGGAAATAACCTAAGTCCAAATTACATCAATGAATTAATCGAATACATTGGAAACAAAGACTTTTCTGTCAATGTCATATCAAAATCAGGAACAACAACAGAGCCAGCAATAGCATTTAGAATATTCAGAGAAATTTTAGAAAACAAATATGGAATAGATGAAGCAAGAAGCAGAATATATGCAACAACAGACAAAGAAAAAGGAGCTTTAAAAACATTAGCTCAAAATGAGGGATATGAGCAATTTGTAGTACCAGACAACATAGGTGGCAGATATTCAGTATTAACAGCAGTAGGTTTATTACCAATTGCAGTAGCTGGAATAGATATAGACAAATTAATGGAAGGTGCAAGAGTTGGAGAAGTCCGTTACAATGACCAAAACTTAAAATACAACCAATGTTATCAATATGCAGTAGTAAGGAATATATTATATAAAGAAAGCAAAAACATTGAAATATTAGCAAACTACGAACCAAAAATGCACTATTTTACCGAATGGTGGAAGCAACTATTTGGTGAAAGTGAGGGAAAAGACAAAAAAGGAATTTTCACAGCAGGGGTTGACTTCACAACAGACTTACACTCTATGGGGCAATACATACAAGAAGGAAAAAGGAATCTATTTGAAACAGTAATAGAAATAGAACAACCAAATACAGATTTAACAATCAATCCAGATGATGACAATTTAGATGGATTAAACTATCTAGCAGGAAAAGGATTAGACTATGTCAACAAGAAAGCAATGGAAGGAACAATAAAAGCACATGTAACAGGAGAAGTGCCAAACATACTAATAAAAATGGAAAAGCTAGATGAAGAAAACATAGGAGAACTAATTTACTTTTTTGAAAAAGCATGTGCGATGTCAGGAATGCTATTAGGAGTAAATCCATTTAACCAACCAGGAGTAGAAGAATACAAGAAAAATATGTTTAAACTACTAAAAAAACCAGGATACTGAGACAGTAGGGACAGGTCTTATTTGTCTCATAAATATTGTAGAAAAATGTCATAATTCATGTATAAAACTGAGACAAATAAGACCTGTCCCTCTTGTCTCAAAGAGAGGAATAAAAATGATTTATCAAGAAAAATTTAAAATTGGATTAAAAGATGTGTGGAAAGGAAATGAAGTAAGCAATAAAGCAATTTTAGAATACTTAGAAAATATAGCAGCTTATCACTCAGATAGTGTTGGTTATGGAATTAACACAAGTAGTGAAACAGGATTTACTTGGATTTTGTTAGATTGGAAAGTAAAAGTAATAAAGAGACCACAATATGGGCAAACTTTAGATATACAAACTTGGTCAAGAGGAATTTTAAAATGTTATGCTTTTCGTGACTTTGAAGTTTATGACGAAAACCACAATTTATGTGTAATTGCAACTTCAAAATGGTTACTAATAAATAATAAGACAGGAAGAATTGCAAAAGTAGAAGAAGAAATGGCTAAAAGCTATCATTCTGAAACAGAAAAATTAGTATTTCCAGAAAAAGAAATTGAAAAAATAAAATTGCCAGAAACATTTGAAAGTGAAATTATTTATGAAGTTAAAAGAAAAGACATTGATATTATTGGACATATGCATAACTTATATTATTTAGACTTAGCATATGAGGCATTACCAGAAGAGGTATATAACAAAAGACCTTTTGATGAATTTTGCATAATGTATAAAAAAGAAATAAAACTAGGTGAAACTGTTACTTGTAAATATTCAAAACAAGAAGAAAAACATATTGTAGTAATAGAAAGTCAAAATGGAAAAATATTAAATGCAGTAATTGAATTGAGACAGTAGGGACAGGTCTTATTTGTCTCATATATATTAAAAATTGTAGTTATAATAAGATAGTAAATAATGAGACAAATAAGACCTGTCCCTACTGTTTCAGAAAAAACATCAAAAAATTCTAAAAAAATGTTGAATTTTGTAAATAAAGTATGATATAATACAAGTCGGTTTTAAAAAGAGAGAAAGGAATGATTAAAAAATGAAAAAAAATTTAAGAAAGACAAAAATTGTTGGAACAATAGGACCAGCTAGTGAACACAAATTAGAAGAATTATTTGAGGCAGGACTAAATGTTACAAGAATAAATTATTCGCATGGTAGTTGGGATGAACAATCAGAAAAAACAGAAGAAGTTATTAGATTAAGAAAAGAATTAGATATTCCAATTTCACTATTATTAGATATGCAAGGACCAGAAATTAGAACAGGTATGTTAGTAACAGGAAAAAATGAAAAAATCCAATTAGAAGATGGGCAAAAATTTACATTAGTAAATGAAGATATAGTAGGAGATAAAGACAAAGTTTCTGTAACTTATAAAGAATTATACAAAGATGTAAAACCAGGAAGCAAAGTATTAATTGATGATGGAGCAATTGAATTAGTAATTGATGAAATTGTTGGTAAAGATATTGTATGTACAGTAGTACATGGAAATGGTTTAGGAAGTAGAAAAACAATTAACTTACCAGGAACAGCTGTACGTTTACCAGCTTTAAAACAAAAAGATATTGATGACTTAAAAACAGCTTGCGAACATGATTATGACTATGTTGCTATGTCATTTACAAGAAATAAAGATGATATTGAACAAGTAAGAAAAGTACTAGACGAAAATGGTGGAAAAGACATTAAGATAATTACAAAAGTAGAAAATGTAGAAGGTTTAGAAAACATGGAAGAAATTGTTGATAATGCAGACGTTCAAATGATTGCTCGTGGAGACATGGCAACAGAAACAG
>JAAWEC010000031.1 GCA_022794095.1 Clostridia bacterium | reverse complement strand
TTTGCTATTTCATCTAATCCTTTTATGTATATATCATTTAATGTGTATATGGTTTGTCCTAAAAATCCTGTTCCTTTTGTGTTTGCTGTTATTTCATATTTGTTTGCTGTTTTTGATACTGGATATTTTTGCCCACTATATCCATATACTCCTCCTTCATAGTCTAATGCTGATACACCATTATTTTGTTTATATGATAGATTTGTGGTTGCTCCATTGCTTGCTGTTGCTTGATTTTTTGTGATTGTTGCAAATTTATTGTTAAAGTCTCCTCTTCTGGTTTCATCACTTGCTTTGCTTCCATTTGCTAAGTTTGGATTGATTTTTACGGATTTATATGCCATTCCATTGTATGTAAATTCAACATATGCTCCATCTTTTAATTGTTCTATTTCTATTTCTTTAAATATATATTCTCCTGCTCCATTTGTTGTTGCTATTGCTTGACCATTAGCTCTTGTGTTTAATATTTTTCCATTTTTGTCTTTTAATATTACTTGTACATTTGCTACTTTTTTATCTGGTGCTACATTTGTGTTATATAGATTATCATATTTTGAACCTTTTTCTACGTCCATTAAGTCTTCCCAAATATAACCAGATATTTTTATGTATTTTCTTCTGTTAGTAATTGTTTCTGTTTTAGTTGTACGATATACTACTGTTTTTGTGCCTCCTACTGCTAGTGGCTGGCTTATACTGCAATAAGCATATGAGTCATTTTGTCTTTGTACTTCATAAACTTGATAGTTTACTTTTTGCTCGAAACATATCCTTTGTTTTGGTGTATAAATTGTTGCTTGGTTAATATTATTAACCCATGTTGCTACTTGATTTTGCCCTGTTCCTCCTCTTGCATATTGTCCTGTATCTATTCTTTTTATGACAAATCTTGTATTATTTAATTCATTTTTTCTTGTATCATCTATTTTATTTAATATAACATAGCCTAGTGGTTGGTTTTTAAGTGTTACTTCATGATAATTCCCAATATTTACAACGATTTGTGCTCCAACTGCTACTTTTCCAGCTTCTGTTTTGCTACATGCTTTATAATACTCATTTTGTGCTTTTACTTCATAAAATTGGTATGTTCCTGCTCTTTCTAGTGAAATTCTGTCTCTTGATTGAAATGTAGTTGCACTTGCAATGTTAGTTGTCCATGTATTGTATTGTGCTGTATTTTTTCCTCCTACTACATATTGCCCTGTACTTAGATTTTTTAGTACAAATTGGGCATTTTTTAATTCTGCTCCATTGTCACTGTCTACCTTTATTCCTTTTATTACAGTTGCTGCTGGGATTGGTAGTTCTCTTTCAACTTCTGCTTTTTCTGCTTTTGCATAACCTAAAGTTAAATGTTGTCCACCCCAATCTACTGCTTCTGCAAAAACCATTCTAGCTCTTATAGTTGGTACTTCTTGCTTAAGTTTAATACTTTGAATTTTTTTAATATCTCTATGTCCTTCAAATACTAGATAGCATTGATTATAGTTAGAACTAAGAACAGTATTATCTTTAAATGCATTTACACTTCCTGTTTCAGATGTTGTGTATCCAACTGCTGAAATACTTATAGTTTGATTTTGATTGTTTGTGTATTTCATTTGTGTTTCAATTTTTCCGTTTTATATCTATTCTATAAGGACCAATTAATGTATAGTTTTTACCATTTATTGTTTTTCTTTTAACTGTTGGTTCTATTCCATTTTGCTTGTCTTGATTCATTTTTTCTTTGTTACATGTAAGTATATTAGACTTAGAAGCAATATAACTTTGAGCATTATAATTTGTTCCACCAATATTTATTGTTCCATAATTTGAATCATATGTATAAACTTTCGCATCAGCAATTTGACTACTGTTAATAGTAGATTCAGTAGCTAGCCAATTTGCAATTGCCTCTCTAGCTTTTAAAGGATGTTTGTCTACATACTCTAAAATCCAATCTCCTAATGGTTTTCCGTTTGGAATTGTGTTAATTAAGCTTTTTGGAATGTATTCATTTGTTTGCCATCTATATAAATTTGCAAAAGCTAAACCTGCTTTTCTCCTTTTTTCTTCTTTTACAGCTTCACTATCTGTATCATTAATAAATTCGTCTCCCATTATATCAAATACTTTTATTTTAAGTGTTGGATTATCAGCTCCTCCTACTTCTCCATTATGTCCACAACAAGAACCACCTCTGGACCAAATCATAGAAGTACCAATTCCATTGTGTGCACTATGATTTGGTGTACATTTCCAACTATAGTTCCAGCCATTTGTCATAGGTGGAATTTTAGCATTTAACCATGCCTCTGGATTTGCACTCATTGTTCTAAATATGGCATCTACTTGTTTTTTTGAGCTATTGCAAAAATCCATGCTATAACCATACTTTTTTTCAAACAATTCTTTAATATATTCTTGATATATATCATTGTCTTCTTGAGTGGCTTTTGAATAATTCGAAAAACTCAAAGTAAATAGAATTATTAATATTATTGTTATTATTTTCTTTTTCATTTTTACCTCCTTTCTTATAAAACTTTTCTTTTTATAAAATATATACCTATTGCTATTATTGCTGTAATTATAATACTTAAAAGTATGTAAAGAACTATTCGTCCTGTTTTTATTGAAATAATTATATCTGCTTGACTTCCATTACTATTTATTTCAACATCTTTTATTTTAGCTTTATTTGTCACTGTTCCTGTATTTTCTTCTGTCATTTTTTTAGTTAGTATTAATGTTATATTTTTTGTTTCATTTGGAGCAATACTTTGATTAGCTAATACTTTTGTACTAAGTGTACCATCACTGTTTTGATACCATGCTTTGTTTATTTCTTTATTAAAGAATAAACCTTCTGGTAGATAGTCTATTATTTCATTTACATATCCTGCTACTTCTCCATTGTTTGTAATTGCAATATTGTATTCTATAGTAACTTCACTATTTCTTATTTGTTTGCCATCAATTTCTACTTTTGCAAGCTTAGTTTGATTATATGCCCTTACTTCTGTTCCTTTGTTATTTCTTACTGTTACTTTATTTATTGTTTTATCTAATTTCAAGTCAGTTTTTTTGTTTTCTATAAATCCTGCATCTATATTTTCTAAATTATTAGAATTTAGTTCTAAAGTTTTTGTTTTTGCAATTTTTATTTTTTTATTGCCTATATCTATTGTTTCATTTATTACATCTGAATTATTTTCTTCTGTAACACCTTCTTTTTGGTATGTTGTTACTTTATATTTACTTGTATCATATTGGAATATAATTATATATTTTCCTGCTTTTATATTTTCAAATGTGTAATTTCCATCTTCACTAGTTGTTTTTGAAAACTCTTCTTTTGTGTTTTCATTAATTAACATTATTGGCATGTTTGGGATTTTTGTTTCACTACTTTCTCTTTCTCCATTTGCATTTTCGTCTATCCATGCAGTTCCAGATATATTATACTTATTGTTTTCTTGTGTTCCTTGGTTATTGTCATTATTATTGTTATCTCCATTGTTGTTGCCATTGTTATTATCATCTGTATTTGTATTATCCTCATCTGTTGTTTTGTCTAACTCAATTATAAAAGATACCTTATTGCTTTCTCCATATATATTTACACCTTTTATTTTTACATAGTTTTCTATTTTATCTTTTATCATTGTATTAGTGTCTACTGCTGTATTTATTTCTAGTTCTATTATTTCATTTGGTTTAATTATTACATGTTCTAATAACAAATTCATTTCATGGTTTAATTGTTTTTCTTCTTCATTTGTTTTTAATTTTATTGAATTAACAATTAATCCATATGGTATTTCATCTTCTATTGTAATGTCTTTTTCTATAACACCTTTGTTTTCAATAGTTATAAAGAATTTAACTTCATCCCCATTTTTAATTTTATTATCACTTATATTTGTTGTTTGATATGCATTTATTTCTATTCTGGATTGTTTTATTTTTCTTTGCATATAATTTGTAAAATATTGTGTTCCTTGTTCTACTACTTTTGCATATTGTGAAATTATTATTTCTTCTTTATCTCCATCTACTTCATTTGCTACTAACTTTACACCTACTGGTATTGTTTGTTCTGGTTCTAATTTGTGTATTTTATATTTTAAAATTCCATCTTTGTATTCTAAAAACTTATGTGTTTCATATTCAGTAAGTCCGTAAATCTTCTCGTGATGCTACTTCTAATCCTTCTGCTACTGGAATTTCTACAATAACATCTTCTAATTCTTTATCTGATATGTTTTTAACATTTACTGCAAATGGAATGTCTGATTTTTCATATAATTCTATGTCTTCTGAATATAGAAATTGTATTGTTGCTTTAATATTTCCTGTCTCAATTTTGTTTGTTATGTTTTGAATTGTTTTTTCTTCATAATTATCTGCTGTTATTTTTATTTCTCCTGTAAGTTCTTGATTATTATCTTCTACTTCTTTTACAGAAACTTGGTAACTTACCTCTTTTGTTTCTCCTGGGTTTAATGTATCTATTTTTAATTGTTTAGAAGTTAAGCTTTCATCTTCTTCCATTCTATATTTTGTATATATTATAAAATCAACGTCTTCCTCATATTCTATTAGATTATAATAAATTGCATTTGTATTTATTGCTTCTAAATTTATGTTTGTTAATATGTCATTTGTTTCGTTTGTTACTCTTATTTTATAATAGATTCCTTGACCTTCTTTTACAGTATCTTTGTCTTTTAGTTGTTGTCCACCAGATGTTGCCATTATTTCTACTTTTATTCCATCTTGTTCATTTGTTGTATTAGAAGGGTTAAAGTCTTTAGGTGTTTCACTTTTAGTGCTACATTTTATTTCTGAAATTGTAGTTTCTGTATTTTCTTGGTATTTGTATTCTAAAGTATTTTTTATGTTTCCTGTGCTTTTTGGTTCTAAGTTTTCTGGTATATGGATTGAATATGCTATCTCTACTAGTTCACCTGCTCCAATTTCATCTTCAAATATAATTTTGTATGCTTTTGCTTTTTCAACTTCCTCTATATTTTCTTTCCATTCATTGTTATTGCCTGAATAGTAAATTTTTATATTTTTATTTTCTGGCAAAATAATGTCTTTGAAAGATAGGTCCATATTATTTTCTTCGATTGTTCCTATTACTGACACTTCTGATATTGGTTTTTCATAATTGTTTATTATTTGTATTGTTTTTGTTGCTATTTTTTCATTTGAATATGTGTCTAATTCTATATTAGTTTCTTGACTATCCATTGTTTCTAATGTTTCTTGTGCTTGGTTGTAGTTTTCTAGTTTGTTTAACATTAATACTCCATATTTTGATTGTATTTTTAATGGATATTGAGTTTCTCCTTGTTTGTTTTCGTTTGTTAATTTTACTTCTATGTTAGTATTTTTCGTTGGTGTCGTTTTTCCAATGCTAATATCTGCAATTATTGCTATTTGAATTCCTTCATTTGCATTGTTTATATAACCTTCTTGTTCTCCTTCTAATGTTAGTGTTAATACATTTTCTTTTAGTCTTGCTTCTTTTATTTGTATTTGTTCTTCTAAATTTAGTTGTGATATACTTTTTACATTTATATTTAATTCTTTTGGGAATGTAATTTCTACTTTTGGGTTTTTGTATAAATCATATTCTTCTGAATTGCTTAATAATGTTACCATTATTTGAACATTTTCGTTGTTTTGTAATGTTGATAATTTGTTGTTTTCCATGCTAATTTCGGCTTCGGTTTTTGTATCTAATAATTCCATTTTTGTTTCCATGGTTGTTTCATTTAGTTTTATTGTATTTTCTAAGTTTTGGATTTTTTCTAGTTCTTGTTTTGAATATCCTGTGTTACTGTCTATTGCTTTTTTGTTATATATTTTTAGTTCTCCTAAATTTACTGGTTTTGTTAGATGCATTTTTATATTTTTTATTTCTTTATCAGGATAGTTTATTTTTACATATCCGTTTTCATCTTCTATTGAGTCTTTTGTTATAATTTCTATTAGTGTATCTTCTTGTGGATTTGTAATTGTTATTATTCCGGTCATCTCCTAATATGTCTATCATTTGTTCTTTATTTATTGATGTTTGTTTAAAATATGTACTTTGGTTTGTACCGTTTTCTATTTTTGTTCCTTGTTCTTCATATGTATATATTTCTCTTTCTTTGGTTATTTCCATTTCTTCTTCGTTTTGAGTATTTGATACTTCTATTATGTAGTTTTCTCCATAAATTGTTTCGTTTTCTTTTGCTTCATATAAATATCCTTTATATGTTTCTTTTGTCATTTTTTCTTCTATTGATACTGCTTCTCCTGTTTCTTGTATTGTTATTGTTTGTTCGTCTTTTGCTTCTACTTCTTC
>JAAWEC010000030.1 GCA_022794095.1 Clostridia bacterium | reverse complement strand
GGCTTTTGCATCACTTCTTTGTTCTTTTGTTACTTCTTCAATTGGTGTTTTAAATACTTTTGATGCTGCTTGTTTATGGATGTCTTTCCCTTCTTTAAATGCTTGTATCATGTGTTCATCTTCAGATATTGCTGCTAAAACTCTTAGTTCGATTTGTGAATAGTCACTGTCTAGGTATATTCTTCCTTCTTCTGGTCTAAAGACTTTTCTTACTCTTTTTCCTAATTCAAACCTAGTTGGTATGTTTTGTAAGTTTGGTTCTGTTGAACTAATTCTTCCTGTTGCAGTTATTGTTTGATGAAAAAATGAGTGTATTCTGTTTGTTTTTGGGTTTATATATTGTTTTAACCCTTCTACATAAGTAGAGTTTAGTTTCATTAATTGCCTATATTCTAGTATTTGTTCAATTATTGGGTCTTCTTTTTTTAATTTTTCTAAAACGTCTACATCTGTAGAATATCCACTTTTTGTTTTTTTAACAACTGGTAATTTCATTTTTTCAAATAGGATTTCTCCGAAGTTGTTTTGTGGAATTAATATTAAATTCTTCTCCTGCCATTTCATAGATGATTTTTGTTATTGTTTCTAGTTTTTCAGTTAACTCTTTTCCAAATTGTTCTAATTCTTTTTTATCAATATACATTCCATTCCACTGCATATTTGACAAAACTTCTACTGTTGGCATATCAATATCATAAAATAACTCTAAAGCTCCTATTTGTTCTAATTCTTTTAAAGTGATTTCTTTTATTTTGTGTATTGCATAACTATATAATGCAGATTTTTCTTGCACTTTTATATTTGTTTGTTCTGTTTGTTCTCCAATTGTGTCAAATAAGTTTATTTGTTTTTGTTCTTGCTCTTCTCCAATTAATTCTAATACGTCTAAGCCTAAATATTGTTCAATTAGTCTATTTAATTCTAACTTGTTATTTGTTGGGTCTAAAATATAACTTGCAATAGCTATATCGTAGTTTATTCCTTTTAAATTAATTCCTACCTGCTTTAATAAAATATAAGTTTTAGTTATATTATAACTTATTTTTTTTATTTCTTCATTTTCTAAAATTTCTTTAAAGTCTTGTATGTTTTCCTCTTCTGCAGTTAAATACATTGCTTCTTTTTGTTCTTCGTCAAAAATTCCAAAGCCTATTATTTTTTCTTTTATGATTTTTTCTTGATTTTCATCTTTGCATGTATTTATTGCAAAAATCATTTGTTTTTGATTTTTTATTAATTTTATGATTTCTTCTTTTGTTTTATCTACTTTTTTATATAAAGTTTTTAAATCTTTTTTAGTTTCTTCTTGTCCATCACGCAAAGAAAATCTATCAATATAACGATTAAAATTTAACTCTCTAAATAGTTCTAATACTTTTGGTTTGTCCCATTCTTCTACTTTGAAGTCTTCTAATGTGTCTTGAATTGGGACTTCTAAATTAATTGTTCCTAATGTTTTAGATAAAAAAGCAAGTTCCTTATTGTTTTCTATATTTTCCTTCTGTTTTCCTTTTAATCCTGATTCTTGTTTATCTACTTTTTCATATAAATTTTCAATAGTACCAAATTTTTGAATTAAACTAAGGGCTGTTTTTTCTCCAATTCCTGGCACTCCTGGAATATTGTCTGAACTATCTCCTTGTAATCCTTTTACATCAATCAATTGCTTTGGTTCTAGCCCATAAGTTTCAATAATTTTTTCTCTATTATATTCGTCTGTTTCTGTTTTTCCACCTTTTGTATGAGGAATTCTAATTGTTACATTGTCTGTTGCTAATTGGAATGTATCTCTGTCTCCTGAAAGTATTGTGACACTCAAACCTTTTTTTTCACCATAACGAGATAACGTTCCGAAGCACGTCATCTGCTTCATAACCTTCCATTTCTACAATGTCAATGTTCATTGCATTTAAAATATCTTTTATAATTGGCATTTGTTCTGCAAGTTCTTGTGGCATTCCTTTTCTTGTTGCTTTGTATCCTTCATATAATTTATGTCTTGCTGTTGGTGCTTTTAGGTCAAAGGCAACTACTAAATACTTAGGTTCTACATCTTCTAGCAATTTGAACAAAATAGCTAAAAAACCATAAACAGCATTTGTATATTTTCCGTCTTTTGTTGTTAACATTTTGCTTCCCATAATTCCATAAAATGCTCGGTTCATGATACTATTTCCATCTACTAAAACTAATTTATCCAATTTTTTTCCTCCTTCACTATTTAAAATACTGATATATAATGTTTAATGACCTATATATCAGTATTTTAGACTGGTTCTTGCACTATTCACAACTAAAATTTATTATTGTGATAGTAATATATTATTAGAAATTATCTTTTTGATTAAATTCTTCTTTTATTTTATTTGCTTTTTTTCTTATTCTTGTCATTGCAGTATCAACTGATTTCGGCTTACAGTCTAAAGCTTTTGCTATTTCTGCATATGACTTTCCTTTTTGGTATTGTATTAATACTTCTTTTTCATGATTGCTTAGTTTTTGGTCAATAGCATTGTATATATTCATGTAGTATTCAGATTTTACTATTGCTTCTGATGGGTCTTCTATATAATTGGATTTTATTAGTTCTATTCTTTCTCTATAATTTTCTTCTTCTGTTCCTACGTTTGAATCAATTGATATAGCTGAATTTAGAAGCATATGTTTTTGCCTATTTGCTGATTTTATTGCTGTTATTAGTTGTCTTTCTATACATATATTTGCAAATGTCCTAAATGTTATGTTTTTTTGTTTGTTAAAGTCTCTAATTGCTTTATATAATCCTATCATTCCTTCTTGAATGATGTCATTTTTTTCTGCTCCATACATAAAAAACTTACTTGCTTTCATTTTTACAAGTTCTTCATATTTGTTTATCATTTTTTCTAAAGCTTGTTGGTCTCCTTGCTCTATTAGTTTAAGCATTTCTTCATCTGCCACTTCTTGTTCGCTATTTATTGTAAATTTTTTCTCCATGTATTCCTCCATATAGTTTTATTATGCTTAATATAACATATTTTTTCTAATTTCTCAATAAAAATCCAAAAAATTAAAATAAATTTTTCTTTATTGTTTCCATTCACAGCTTTAGCTATATTTACAAAATTTATTATATTTTAGATTATTCTACATGCTCCACGTCTTTGTTCGCCTGCCAAATTTGCTTTAGCAAATTTGTGTACAACGTATTTTATATTATTTAGACTGTGAATTGTAACATTTATTTTTTCACATATATTTTATTTAAAATCTTTTGAAATATATTTCTTTTGTATTCTATCATTTGCATATTATCTGCTTTTTGACTCATTTTCTTCTTGAAAATATTGTCTGGATTATACTTTTCCCTTAATTCTTCTTGATATAACAATTCATTTTCATTCCATATTTTGGTTAATTCTTTCTTTTGTTCTTCTGTTGCAATATAACTATAATATATTAAAGATATTAAGTCTTTAGTTTCTTCAAAAATTTCTTGTTCTTTTAATTTTTTATTTCTATCTATCTTTATAGGTATATTAGATTTTTTAGCTATTTCCTTTAAATTGTTTATAAAATCAGTTGGAATTTTTGCAATAAATTGTGGGTTAAAATATTGTAAAATATATATTGTTTCCCTTGCAACATCACTAATCTCTACTTGGTTCACTATTTTGGTTTTCCTCTCTTCCTTTTAAATTTTCTAGCTTATTTCTATTTTTTATTTTTTCTTGTAACTTATTTATTCTTCCTATTCTTATATCTTTACTTGTTGCAATTTCTTTTACTTCTTCTTCTTCAAATAAATAGTCGTTTTCTTTTTGTTTATAGCTTATATTAGATTTTTCTCTTCCAAGTTGATTGTCAATAATCTGCGATTTTTCTTTAACAGCTTCCAAAAATCCTTCAAATGTATATACTCCTTTATCTTGAAACCCTGATTCTTTCATCCAATTTGTTACTTGTTCAATATTTTCTGGAGTTGTAATTAGTCCAAATAATTGCTCTGGATTTTCTTTTAAATTTACTGAATGTAGTAAGTCTGGTCCATAATTTGCATCTGCTTGGTCTTTTGGTAATATAGCAAATATACACCCTGCTGGTAAACTATGCATATATGAAGCCATATCTGAAAAAAAATCTATAGTTCTGTTTACACTTTTTATTGTGGATGCTGATATTTCTCCTTTCATGTCAGTACTTTTAATATATCCATCATATCTATCTGCTGTTGATGATATTTCCCCACTTTTTATTATTTGTTCTGCAAAATATATTGGTGTTCCATGAAATCTTAAGTCTAGGTTAGGAGATGCAATCTCTTGTAATTTCCTAACAAAATCTTCTCCTCCATGTGTATTTCTATATTCTATATCTTCTGGTATATTGGGTCTCATGAATTTTAAGGCTAATTCAGTAGCCTTTAAACTATGTTTCCATCTTTCTACTTGGTCTTTTGCATCTTTACATTCTTTAGATGTCTCTGGAAATCTTAACTTTGTTTCTTCTAATTTTATCTTAGCATCAGTTATATATCCTTTAAATCTTTCTATATCTGACTTTTTTGATTTGAGATGTGTCTTATATGTTTTGTATTCTTCTGTTCTTCCCTCTCTTTTACATTCATACCATCTTTTCAATTCTTCAATTTTATTCACATTATTTCTCCATTTTTACATAATTTATATATATCTCTTTCTAATGTCAATCATTTTTCCAATATATTCCTATTTTTAGGTTTACCTATACAATACTCTAAAAAAGCTTCACATCCAATTTGTATTTCTTCATAGGTAATATCAAAATTTCCTGTATACCATGGGTCTGCAATGTCCTTTGGATTTTTAGTAAAATCTAATAATCTACATATTTTGTTATTTTCATCTTGTCCTATAATTCTTATTATATTATTTATATTACTTTTTTCCATTCCTATTATATAATCATATTTTTGATAATCTTCTTTTTTTATTTGTCTTGCTCTATGTTCTGTGAAATCTATTCCCTTTTCTTGCAGTTTTCTTCTTGTTCCTATATGCATTGTATTTCCAATTTCTTCTGTACTTGTGGCTGCTGACTCAATAAAAAAGTCATTTGATAATCCCTTTTTATTCACCATATCTTTAAATACAAATTCTGCCATTGGTGACCTACAAATATTTCCTAAACATACAAATAAAACTTTTGTCATTTCATAACCTCTCTTTCTATTATTGATTATTTTCTATTATTCCTATGGTATCCCTTTCTATCTGTTTGGCATATCTTTCTTCCTCTGAAAATACACACCCACAATATTTTTGCATATATAACCCTAATTCTCTTGCTTTTGCTTGTCCATCACGAAAACCCACTCTAAAATCACGATACAAAAATTCAACACCATATTTCTTTGCCATATCTTCTGCCACTTGAATTAACACTTCATGTTTTTGATATGGACTAACTAACAAAGTAGTAGAAAAACAGTCATATCCATTTTCTTTTGCATATTTTGCAGTTTGTTCTAGTCTAACAGGATAACAATAATCTTGGCATCTTGTTTCTAAGCTTCCTATTGTATTTTTGCAAAAATCTACTAAGCCATAATTTTCTTCAAAAATGGCTTCTACTCCTATATTTTTTGTATATTCTTTTAAACAATCTCTTCTTTGTTTGTATTCCATATAAGGGTGAATTGTAGGATTAAACCAATACACTGTTGGTTCAATGTTTTCACCTCTTAAACTATCTATACAATACACACTACAAGGTGCACAACAAGTATGTAATAATAATTTCATTTTAATCACTTTCCTATTTTAAAAGATTAACTATTTTTGTAATAATTATTTCTCTTATATGTTTTCTTCTGGTATATCATACCCTAAATGCCTGTAAGCAGGTGGCAAAGCTTTTCTACCTCTTAATGTTCTTGCAACAAAACCAATTTGTATTAGATATGGTTCATATACATCTTCTATTGTGTCTATTTCTTCACCAACACTAACAGCTAAAGCCTCTATTCCAACTGGTCTTCCAGCATATTGCACAATCATAGTTTCTAGTAATTTTCTATCAATTTCATCTAAACCTAGCTCGTCAATTTCTAGCTTATTTAATGCATGTTTTGTTATTTTTAAGTTGATGTTTCCATCTCCTAAAACAATTGCATAATCTCTCACTCTTTTTAACAAACGATTTGCAATCCTTGGCGTTCCTCTTGACCTTCTTGCAATTTCAACAGCTGCTTCTTCTTCTATTTCTACACCTAAAATTTTGCTTGAACGTTTAACAATAGTTGTTAAATGTTCTATTGAATATAATTCCAACCTATGTACTATCCCAAAACGATCACGTAATGGAGTTGTTAAAGATCCTGCTTTTGTTGTTGCACCAATTAAAGTAAATTTTGGCAAATCCAGTCTAATTGATTTGGCACTAGGTCCTTTTCCTATTACAATGTCTAATGTATAATCCTCTAAAGCTGGATATAATATTTCTTCTACGCATTTACTTAGTCTGTGGATTTCATCTATAAATAATACATCAAATTCAGAAAGGTTTGTTAATAAAGAAGCTAAATCTCCTGGCTTTTCAATTGCTGGTCCTGATGTTATTTTAATATTAGAATTCATTTCATTTGATATAATATTTGATAATGTTGTTTTTCCAAGTCCTGGTGGTCCATATAATAAAACATGATCTAAAGGCTCACTTCTTTTTTTAGCTGCTTCTATGTATATTTTCATATTTTCTTTTACTTTATCTTGTCCAATATATTCTTCTAAAGTTTTAGGTCTTAAACAATTTTCAAATCTCTCCTCACCTTGATTTTCTAATTTTGATGTTACAATTCTTTCTTCTTCCATGAAAATTTCTCCTCTCTGAGACAAGAGGGACAGGTCTCATTTGTCTCATTTTATTGTATTAGAAAAATCTTTGATTTTCCTATACAGCAAAATCTACACAAATTTGCTTAAGTAAATTTGGCAGACGAACAATTACGAAGCATAGATAGTAATCTATAAGGTCACAATTTTTAATCATGCCTCTTTTGTTCTGTTTTGTTTCAATTACAATTGTCTTGTTTTTAAACAGAAATTATGACATTTTTCTTCAATATATGTGAGACAAATGAGACCTGTCCCTCTTGTCTCACTTTAGTAAGTTATTTACGCTTACTGAATTTGATATGTCTAATTCTATTTTCATATTTTGATAATATCCATTTAATCTATTTTTTGTTTCCTCATTTAATTGTTCCCAATTTAGAGGTTCACCTGTTTGCCTATCATACCATTGTTCATCATAATATTCACAATCTGTAATAATTCTTTCATTGTTTAAACAAATGAAATTTTTGTTTTTAAACATATTTGTACCTAAAGAAAATTTATCATCTAGGTTGCATAAGTAAGCTAATGTTGGTTTAATGTCTAGTTTAT
Source organism: Clostridia bacterium (assembly GCA_022794095.1). Taxonomy (GTDB): domain Bacteria; phylum Bacillota; class Clostridia; order TANB77; family CAG-508; genus CAG-269. The sequence continues at coordinate 11,939 of JAAWEC010000030.1, read as the reverse complement.
TAACTGGTTTATCTATTTTGATAGATTCCATTTTTGGAACTTTGAGACCACAAGCAACTCTTGTGTAATTTAGCTTTATATCAACATCTGTAAGGTCTTCATCTATATAACTTAGAAAATCTAACAATTCTTCATTATACATATTAAGCCCATTATGGTCTCCAAAAACTAAAATTGCTGTATCTTCATATAATCCAGCTGTTTTTAGTTCTTGTATTAAAACACCAAATGCATAGTCTGCATAGTTCATAGCTTCTAAATAATTTCCAAAATAAGTGTCTTTGTATTTCCCAACATTGATATTAATCTTTTTCCTATCTTGTAGTCCTTCTAGTGTGTATGGTGTATGAGAAGATGCTGCAACAATATAAGAAAAAAATGGTTTTTCATATTGCTTCCATTTTTGGACTGCTTGCCTATATAATAATTCGTCTGATAAATCTCCATTTATATTTTCTGATGTATCTTCAAACTGCTCTTTTAGTACTAATTCATTTAGTTTAAAACGACTATATACATTTCCTCTGTTCCAAAAATATGGATAATTTCCATGCATAAATGAAGTATGGTATCCTTTTTTATTGAAATTTTCAAAAATATCATTGTATGTATTTGTATAATATCTACTAAATGACATTCCATTTTCCATTGGATATATTGATGTTATTGTTGAATGTTCTGAATCTGCTGTTGTTGAATAACTTTGCATATGCATATTTGTAAATGTAACATTTTTACTTAAAAATTCATTTAAGTTTGGTGTAATTTCTTTTCCATTAATTTCTTTATTTATTACAAATTCTTGCATTGCTTCTAATTGTACTATTAAAACATTCTTATTTTCTAATACTCCTGCTAACTGGTATATTTCTTCCCCATATTGATTTTCATAATCTTGTTTTAATGTTTCATAGTCTTTTTCCATATCGTCATAATTTTTATATTTTGTTCGTTTTTTCATAGTAATATTATTTGCAATATCTGATATGTGATAGCCATAAATTGTAGACTTCCTAATTTGTAAATCTTTGTTATATGAAAGTTCTGTTCCCATTTTTATGTATATTATTCCAATAAATGCAAAAATGCCTATTCCTATACTTCCCATTAAGGCTTTTGTAATTATTTGCTTTTTAGTATTTTCCTTTTTCTTTTCTATTTTAAGTGTTTTATTTAATAGTGCTATAAGTATAATAAAAATATCTAAAAAATACAAAATTTGTTTAAACTGTATAACCATTGGTAAAACCTTTATTATTTCTTCACCATATTGAAGATTGCTAATTTGTGCAATTGAAAGGACACTATTTGAAAATATATAATAAATATGGTCTCCAAATAAGAGTAAACTAACTAAAAAATATATAACAATACTTGCAATTATCCTTGTTCTATTTGGCAAAATGCTTAAAAAGCACATACCTGTAATAATAAAGCAAATTGTTCCAACTATTGTTTCTGTTTCTATATTATCTTCTATTGCTATGGTACTATAATAAAATAATAAAGTCTTGCAAAACAATAAAACACCTATTAAAACTACAAAACATATTGAATTTAGTATTTTATTTATTATTTCCTTATTTTTCACAAATTTTCTCCTTTTGAGACAGTAGGGACAGGTCTGATTTGTCTCATTTTACATTTTATTATAATTCTCAATCATTATCTGTTAATCAGAAATTATGACATTTTTCTCCAATATATATGAGACAAATTAGACCTGTCCCTACTGTCTCATTCTATGAAGTCTTCTATGATTTTTAATATTTTTTTGTTATTTCTAATATATTGTTTTGGTTCAAATATTTCGACTTTTTTTAATGCTTGTTCTAGTTCTTCTACTTCTGTAATTCCTATAATATATCCCTTTTCGTTAAATGCTTCTACTATTTCTTTTTGATGGTCATTTACATGTTCTTTGTATTTTTTTAGCCTTGATACTGCTATTACTTTTTTCCCTTTTGTTATACATTGCATTATAGAACCTACTCCACCATGTGTTATTACGATATTTGCTTTATTTTGTAATTCTTCTAATTCTTCTTTTGATACTAATTCTAAGGTTTCTATTTCTTTACAATTTACTTTTGTGTATCCTGCTTGTACAATTACTTTTTCTTTTATTATTCCTTTTTGTATTAATTTTTCTATTTCTTCTATTAATCTGTGGAAACTATTATTTTGTGTTCCTAATAATATTAAAATCATTAATAAATCGAACCTCCATATACTGCTTTTGGATAAAGTTCTAGCATTTCTTCCCATTGTACAATAAATAGGTCTGCTATTTTGTATATAAGTTTTCCTGTTGCTGTTTTTTTATTGCGATTTGCAAATGTTTCTATATAAATTACTTTACTTTTGAAAATTTTGCCTATAATACACATTGGTCCTGCTGTATGTGTTCCCGTTGTTACTATTACATTTGGTCTGATTTTAAAGTATAAATATATTGTTTTTAAACAAAGATAAAAGTATTTAAAAATATAGGCGAATAGCTTTGTTCTTGTTCCATAAGGTAAAAAGTATAGTCTTTTGCCATATTTTTCTTTTAAACTTTCATTTGTTTTATCTTTTTCAGTTATTATTGAATAATCATATTTTTCAAATAAAGGTTCTAGTTGCATTAGTTCATTCAAATGCCCACCTGTACTTGCTATAAATAATACTTTTTTCATTTTTTTACTTTCCTTTTGAAAGCTTAAACTAGATTGATATTTTCAATCTTAGCCTTCAGTTGATATTATACCCTTTTTTTAGCTTAATGTCTAGCAAAAATAATGAAATTTTAAAAGAGAAGATTTCTGTATCTTCCCTTTTTACCTATACAATTAAACGTGGACTAAGCACTACGTATCAAAAGTTAGAAATTGTTAATCAATCCACTATTGTTATTCCCATTTTAATTTTGGAATACCTGGTGTTTCATCATTTATTACAAATTCTGCTCCATACCATTGTGTTATAATACTATTATTCATTGTATAAACTCCTTGTACATAGCTATGATTTTTATATGTGATATTATCTATTCTACCATATAACCCACCACTATAATTCTTTCCCCATGCAGCTGTTCCTACATGTACACCTGAGCTATACACATCTGCTAATCCTTGTACAAATTCCACTTGAATAGGTGTTGTTTGAATTCCTATAATTCCTCCTACATTGTTACTACTTGCAGTTATTGTACCTTTTGCAAAACAATGATTTATATTACCATAAGCCTCTCCTGTAATGCCACCACAAACAGATACGCCGTGAAACATTCCCTGTATTGTAGCAATAACTTATATATGTTCCAGCCCTAATGTCTCCTGTAATCCCACCTATATATGATTGTCCTGTAACATTTCCTTTATTTACACAAGAAAAAATATAATTATTATGCAAATCTCCTACAATTCCACCTGTTAAACTTATTGCATTAGTTGCAACATTTGATGTTGTATTTTTATACATCGCACAATTTTCAATTGGTCTACTATTATTTCCAACTATTCCTCCTGTTGTCACTCCACCTATTACATCAGCATATACTTTACAACCAGAAATTTTTGACGTATTGTTATTTGTCTGTCCTGCTATTCCTCCTGTATTTTCTTGACCTTCAATTGTTCCTGATTTAATAATGCAATTTTCTATTGTTCCTGTCGAATTAACAAATCCAACTATTCCTCCTGTATTTATTTTTCCTTTTATTGTTACATTTTCTAATTGCATTTCTTTTATGCTACTTGTACCTAGAATATTTTTAAAAAATCCTATCTCATTTTGACTTGAATTGATATATACATTTTTAATAATATTGTTATTTCCATTAAAACTTCCTCTAAAATTTAATATTGGTGTCCATTGGTTTGTTTCAGAACCTTGCAAGTCAATTTCAGATATTAATTCTATTGTTTTTCCTGCATAATTATTACCACTATTCACAATTTGGCTAAACCTTATTAGTTCTTCTACTTTGGCAATTGTATAATCTTCTATTGTAACTACATTGGATTTACTTAATTTATCATCATCATATTTAACTTCTAAAAATGCCTGAACTTCTCCAAAACTTGTAGCATATTCATAGGTAAATGTTGTATTATAGCTACTTAAAGTAGTTATCTCTTCACCATTAATATTTAAAATGTAATTTAATTTTCTCCCTCCAGTATGTAGTGCTTCTGCTGTTAAAGTAACTTTTTTATTTTGAATTTCTCCTATATTTAATTTTACTATAATGTCTTTTTGTTCTTCATCTTCTTTTTTAACATAGATTACTTTTCCATCTATAATATGAAAAATATATCCTTCTTTTGTTATTACTTCTATAATATCATCTATAATCTCTACCTTAGCATTTTCAAAATTACTATCTTTTTCTATTTTATCCTTACATTTTTTCATTAGTTCTTCTTGTGTTACATTTGCTTCATATTTTTCAATATTAACACCATTCCAAATTATTTCTAATTGTTCCTTATAACTACTGATTTGTGTTTCTTCTTTAGAAATTTCTGCTTTTGTTAGCATCCCATTTTCTCCTGTTAAGGTTGCTATACTTATTCCTGCCAAAATTAGTAATATTATTATTGTTATTACTAATGCAATTAATGTAATTGCTTTTTCATTTTTTATTCTCATTTTCTCTTTCTCCATGTTTTCTTTAGTTTTTACTAAAATAAACTTTTTTATACTCTAAATCTCATGTACTTTTCTTGTTCATTATATTAAAGTTCTTTATTGTTGTCAATGATATTTTGTCATTTTTTGTCGTGATGTTGGAATATCTTTGTTTTACCTTTGCAACAAAAAAAGATGATTTGTTTTTTACAAATCATCTCATCTTTTTTATATGTAAAAATTTTTTTATGCTCTTGGATGTGCTTTTCTATAAACATTTTTTAAACCTTCATCTTGGAATTGCATGTATACTTGTGTAGAAGATATGTCTGAATGTCCAAGCATTGTTTGTATTGCTTTTAAATCTGCTCCATTTTGTAAAAGATGTGTAGCAAAAGAATGTCTTAAAACGTGTGGTGTAATTTCTTTTGTGATGTGTGCTTGTTCTTTATAGTATTTGATTATTTTCCAGAAACCTTGTCTTGTTAATCTGCTACCATTAATGTTTACAAATAATGCTTCTTCTCCTTCATTTTTTACTAGAATATCTCTTGCTTCTTCTACATATTCTTTTAATGCTTTTAATGACATATTTCCTAATGGTATATTACGTTGCTTGTTTACATGTTTGCAAGTTACATATCCTTCTTCTAAATTAACATCTTCTATATTTAAAGAAATTATTTCTGTTACTCTCATTCCTGTTGCATAAGCAAATTCAAGCATAGCTTTATCACGAATTCCTTTTAAATCAACATCTTTTGGTTGGTCTAATAATAATTCTACTTCTTTTGCTGTTAATACACTTGGAATTCTTTTTTCAATCTTTGGTGATTGAATATTTTGTGTTGGATCTGCTTTTACTTTTTTGTTTTTTAATACAAATTGGTAAAAAGAACGTATTGATGCAATACCTCTTGATATACTAGATGCTTTTTTTCCTTGTCCTTGTAAATCTCTGATATAATCTTTGATGTCTTCTTCTTTTACTTTATTATAATGAATATCACAAGCCTCTAAATAGTTTTTAAATTGTTTTAAATCTCTTTTGTATGATTGTAATGTGTTATCTGATAATTTCTTATCGTTCTCTAAAAAATCAAAAAAATACTTTAATTGTCTTTCCATTTATTTCCCCTACCCTTTACTATATTTAAAAATAATCTATTAACATAAACTATATATGTTATATCAAAGAATTTCAAAATTGTAAATAGCTTTTTCAATTTTTTTAAAAATATTTTATTACTCCCTTTAAAATGCTAGTTGAAAAAAATGTCTCTATTATTGATGATAACAATAATATCAATAACATTATTAAAGAAAAAAGAGTATGCCTTACTACTTCTATTTTTATATTTTCTTTATTTCTATCTTTTATAATTGATTTATATAATTTAAATCCACTAATTGCTAATGCAAGCATTGCTGGTATAAATAAAATATTTTGCATAAGTAATAAGATTAGAACAAATACTGTACCTTGTTGTAATCCCATAATATTAATACAAACTGCAATGGTGTATCCTAAACAAAAACCTCGGTACAAAACCACTCCAAATACTACTGGTAATCCAATTACTGTAGTTCCAAAAAACCATAAAACAATAGCTAAAACAATATTTTGTCCTATACTATTTTTTAATAATTCCATCTGGTTTAAATTTTCTGTACCTTTCATTTTTTCTATAAAACCATTAAAATATGTTGTAACTTCTTGCTTTTGTGGCTCTTGCATATTATTAACAAAAAAAACACCTAAAAAAATACCAATAATAAATATCAATGATATTATTGCATATTCTTTTTTATTATTTAAAACATGTTCCTTTATAACTTCTAAAAACTTTATTCGTTTGTTTCTTTTCATAAAATTTCTCCTTATCTTTATACCTAATGTATATTCGATAAGGATTTTTTTAGAACAAGTAGCATTATTAAAAATTTTAACCTTTTAGATTACTCTTCATGCCTGGTGTTTGTTTGTCTGTCAAAAATTATTTCACCTTCCCATAATTTCCGTCCACCACCTGATTGAATTTGCATTTCTCCGTTCTCTTGCTTTTACAATGTAGTTTGATATTTTTTCTCCAACTACTGATTCTATATCATCTTTTGACAATTTATGTAAAATGTTCATTTCTGTTTCAAATGTATTTAACAGTTTTTCTATTGTCTTTCCTCCTACTCCTGGAATAAATCCAAGTGGTACTTGATATATATATGGTGGTCTATTTTTAGGGCTATTAGTTTGTTTTTTATCTTTTATTAATTCTATTCTGTCAAAAACTCCAAAAGTTACATTTTTTCCACCACACATTGGGCATGTTTCAACTGGTTCTTTGGTTTCAATAGATTTTTCACAGTCGTCACAATATGTTCTATGATATTTTCCAAGTTTTGGATCTAAACCATAATTTGCTATTACTTTTCTTTCACCCTCATTTTTTAATGCCCTAACAATTTCTTTAAAAGATATGTTTTTTACTTGCATTTTATTGTATTCTCTTGCAATTTTGGGTAAAGAATGTGCATCTGAATTTGTCAAAAATGTTTTTGTTTCTAGTTCCGAAATTGTGTCTGCTAAATAAGTGTCTGAACTTAGTCCCAATTCTATTGCAAATATTTTGTTAAATTTATTTTTAAAAATATCTTTTAATCTGTCTGTACAATTGCCATAATAGCTTTTATGTGGGGTGAATACATGTGCTGGTATTAAAATTCCATTGTATTTTTCTACTATATCAATTAATTCATAGCCTGATAAGTCTGTTCTTTGTGTACTTAAAGTAATATTTTTTAAATGATGACTTAATTCTTCTGAAAATCCTTTGATGTCTTTTAAATGTGGAAAAAAACATACATTATGAGCACTTCCACACTTTCCATTTCTTCCTTTTTCTGATGTTTCTACTTCACTTCCTAGTAATATACATACTTTGTCTTTATAAATTATTCCTCCGTCTTCTATTTCATATGCTTCTCCTGTTTTTAGAAAATTTTCAATATCTTCTATAACATAAGGTGATGCACAATCTATAATTCCTGCTACATTAATTCCTTTTCTATCTGCACATTCTTTAGCAATGTTTGCAAAGTTCAAACTTCTTGCTGCTGTTATTTTAATTGGTTTTCCATTTTCGCTTCTTCCTATGTGTATATGTAAATCTGCAAATATTTCGTACATTTTTTCCTCCTAATCTAAAACTATAGTTTGTTGATTAATATTTTTATTTTTTATGCTTCGTCTATGTTTTGTGGTAACAAATTTGTGTATAATATGCAAAATGCCAAAAAGGTTATCCCTCTTGGCAATCTTCTGTATTTTGAATATGCGCCATGATTTTTTTTGTTGTTTCTTCACTAAATAATGGCCTACTTACTTTGTCAAACATTTCCTGTGCAATTTCGTCATTTCGCTCTGCAATTAATTTATCTATTGCAGGCTCAAATTCATAAATGACTTTTTGAATAAATTGTGTTAATTCGTCAGTTTCATTATACATTTTTATTAGTCTTCTTAAGGCTGTCATATTTACAATATCAGTGATTTGTATTTTCTCTATGAAGTTTATAAATTCAATAAATGTATGTAAATAACGATTATATTTATCTTTTAAATTTCTATATTCTAATAATACAAGTGCTTCATCTGGTTTAAATCCTATTCTCTCTGGTCTATCTAATAACATTCCTCCAAATTGGTCAACTAGTTCTAAAATGTCACTTTCTCTTTCTCTTGGATTGCTTCCACTATATCTATTAATTTCTTCACATACTTTTCCAAAACGTTTTCCAAATCCAATTTCTCTTAAGTATTCTGCTCCCTCTTTTGCATAGGTGTGTATTTTGTTTATGTCTTGTGCATTTGTAACTTTTTTGCAATTACATAATAAACTAGCTGTTAATACTAAATTTTTATCAACATCTATTTTAGAATAATTTAAAAATAATCTTGCTAGTTCTGTTTTAAATATTGTTGATTTATCAAAATATATTTTTGATTTTTTAGCAAGATAGTAAGCTATTTCCATTTTTACTCCTAGTTCTTTTTCTTCTAATATGTATTCAGCAAAACTATTCATTTGTTTTCCCCCTTTATGCTATAACATACATCTTTATTATACTTGATTTGACTTTTTTTTTCAATATTTTTTATAATTGTAACACAAATGTAATATAATTAGGTCATATTTTGTCAATTGCATTTCTTGCTAATTCATCACATCTATTGTTGTACTGATTGTCACTATGCCCCTTTACTTTATTAAATTTCACTTTATGTATTTTAGTTAAATCATATAATTGTTGCCATATTTCTTGATTTTTTACTGGTTCTTTTCCTGCTGTTTTCCAATTGTTTTTTACCCAATTGTAAATCCACCCTTTTTCAAATGCATTTACTACATAGGCACTATCACTATATAATTCTACATCACATGGATATTTTAAAAGTTTTAATCCCTCAATTACAGCTGTGAGTTCCATTACATTATTTGTTGTTTCTTTTTTTCCTCCAGATATTTCTTTTTTATGTTCTTGGTACATAAGTATTGTCCCCCAACCTCCGAGGTCCTGGATTTCCAGAACAAGCTCCATCTGTATATATAATAACTTTTTCCATAAAATCTTCCTTTCATTTGTCTTTTTTGTATTTTTATGATACTATTATAGCATAGAAAAATAAATTTGTTAAAGTAATTAGCCTATATTTATATAAAACATAAAAAGAAGGGGTTTTTATGAGTAAAGTTTTGGGTATTGTTGCAGAATATAATCCATTTCATAATGGTCACTTATACCATTTAGAAAAGTCAAAAAAAGATACTGGTTGCAGTTATACAGTTGCCATTATGAGTGGTAACTTTACTCAACGTGGTTCAACATCATTAATGGATAAGTGGTCAAAAGCTCAAAGTGCTATTGAATGTGGCGTAGATTTGGTAATTGAATTACCTGTTTTTTATGCAATTTCTAGTGCCGAAAATTTTGCTGAAGGAGCTATCAAAATTTTGGATTCTCTAAAAGTTGTAGACCATCTTTCTTTTGGTGCTGAAACAGCTAATATTGAAATTTTAGATAAATGTGCTGATGTTTTATATAATGAACCTAGAGAATATAAAAGCTTATTGTCACATGAACTTAAAAAAGGGCTTTCTTTTCCTAAAGCTCGTGAAAAGGCTTTAATGCTATACTTAAATGATATACGAAAATTTGCTAATGTTCTTTCGTCTCCTAATAATATTTTAGGAATTGAATATTTAAAAGCTTTAAAAAAGTTTAAAAGTAATATTCAGCCAATTACTATTCCACGATATGAAGTTGGCTATAATGATTTGAGTTATACTGAAAATACTGCTAGTAGTACAGCAATTAGAAATATGATTAAAAATAATGGTTTTAATGCTTTGCAATCTCTTATGCCTGCACCTAGTTACTCTATTTTATTAAAAAATATGGAGGCTCGGACACATTATTCCTGATATTTCAGTATTTGAAAAGGAAATTATTTATAATTTAAGAAAAATGTCTATTTCTGAAATTTCTCAACTTCCTGATGTTTCAGAAGGTTTAGAATTTGCTATCCAAAATGCTGCTAATTCTTGTAATAGTATAGTTGAATTTTTAAATATTGTAAAATCTAAAAGATATACTACCACTCGCCTTCAACGTATTTTACTTTATACTTTATTAGATGTTACTAAAAAAGATATGGTGCTTTCTAAAAAAAATCAACCTTATGTTAGAGTTCTGGGCTTAAATAAAAAAGGAAAATTTCTTATTTCTGAAATTGTAAAAGCAAATCCAAAACTGGAAATTATCACATCTGTTAAACAATTTGTGGATAAAAATACAAATAAAACTTTACAACATATGCTTGCTAAAGATATTGAAGCTACTAATATCTTTACAATTGGTTATGAGGATGACTCTTGGAGTAATTTGGATTTTACAAAGAAAATTGTAACTTAACAAAAGGAGCATGATTAAAATTTTTGACTTTTTAGACTTCTTTACATGCTCCATTTTTGTTCGTCTGCCAAATTTGATTTAGCAAATTTGTATGTCTCTTACTTTTATTTCCATTCTATTATCTATTTTTCCTTCTATTGCAATAAAATCTCCCTTTACTAGTTTTTGATAACACCAGTCTGCCATTTTATCATATGCTTTTACTTTTATAACACAACCTTCATCTACTTTTAAAGTAAAAATTGCAATTGTGATGTGTCTGCTGTTTAATACAAATTTATATTCTATATCACTTACTATTTTTCCTGTTAAAAAACATATATTCATCTAACTTCCTCTCTTTTTATAAAATTTTGTAAAATAGATAAATTCAAAATTTATTATAATTTCTACTAATATCTATTTTACTGATACTTTTTTACCTAATTCAGGAAGGAATAAATCTCTTTAATACTAATACTTTTACTGGATATATTCCGTAAAACATATCATCTCAAAATTGTATTAGAGTGCGAGACGAAAAGAATTGTTGCTGTTAGCATTGCCATTGTTGTTGTTACGGTTAGAAGCTGAATTGCTGTTGTTGTAATTGCCACCCCTATTGACAAACGGATTGTTGGTGTTGTAGGTTTTCGATTTATCCCCAATATGACTATTTTTCTATATAAAATAGTTTATTTAATAAATTATAATTATTGGCATATTTAATATATCCCATATGACCTTCATTCTAATTCTAAATGTTCTTTTAGAATTTGCTTTATTTTTTTTAACGCTTCTTTTGCCTCTTGTTTTGTCTTTACCATTAATAAGCTATCATCTAAGTATCTGCAATAATATTTTATTTTTAATTTATGTTTTATGTACTGGTCTATTTCATTTAAATATATATTTGCAAACATTTGTGATGTGTAATTTCCTATTTCTAATCCTTTTTCTCTGCTTTGTGCAAATAAAATTTGCTCTATTAACCATAATAAATTTTTGTCTTTTATTTTTCTTTTTAAAATATCTAATAATATATTTTTATTAATGTTATCAAAATATTTTGCAATGTCCATTTTTAAAATATAATATTCTTGCCAAATTATTTTACAATGTTTCATTGTATTTTGCACATAAATGGCTGATTTATGCATACCTTTTCCTTATCTAATATTGCTTCTAATTCTGTTTTTTGCTTATCTAAGTAATAAACAATATAACTATAATCTTTTTCTTGTAATAAATCTGTATATTTTTCTAAAGATGTTATTGGAAAACCCACTTTGCATATCTCTGGTTTTAAACATACTGTTTTTAATCCTAATAATTCATTTAATAATACTGCATCTTTACCAACAGCT
>JAAWEC010000029.1 GCA_022794095.1 Clostridia bacterium | reverse complement strand
ATTTGTGCTAAATGTCATCATGAAGGTAAATGCTTAAAAGGTGATAAATGTGACAAATGCGATTGTTTTATCGAAAATGATAAACATGACGAATGTGAAAAACCTTGCGAATGTGAAAAATAAGCACACAAGCAGACAAATATAATAAAGAAGAGGCTTTTATACCTCTTCTTTGCTACATAATTCCCATCTTTTTAGCAATTTGCTTACCCTTTTTCATAATTTTCTTTTTGTTCATCATATCAGATTCTGCATACATCATCATTAATCCTGTTGTAATTAATCCACCAATCATAACACCTTTAACGAATTTCATTTTATTCACCTCCACTGGCTATTTTTTAGTTATAGTTCTATTTTTGCTTTTTTTTGTTCTTTTTATACGGTTTCATGTACATTTTATAAATGGTATATATTTCATTAATTGCTATTATTGCCAAAAAAATACCAAAACATTTTCTTAATATTCCTACATCAATATGGATTGAAATATTTGCTCCTATAATTGCTCCTAAAATTCCAAATATTGATATTAATATTGCTAACTTTATATCAATATTCTTATTTTTCAAATTGACTATGATAGCTACAATTGCAGTAGGAATGAAAAAAATTAAATTTGTTGCTTGGGCTATATGTTGCTCTATTCCCAATAAAAATGAAAGTAGAAAAATTAAAATAGTTCCTCCACCCATTCCAGTTCCACTTACAATTCCAGCTAAAATTCCACTCAATACCTCTGTCACTTTTCCTCCTTAAAATATCATTTTATAAGATACATAAATTAAAAACATAGTAAATGCTATTTTCATCACCTTTTCTGGCAATTTTTTTAACAATTTTGCTCCTATATATCCACCTATTGCTCCACCTATTGCACATAAAAATGCTATTTTCCAATTTATGAAATTCCCCTTGTAATAGAAAAAGCTACTAGTTACTACCATTGGCAAAATACAAAAAACAGATGTCCCCCTTGCTTTTGTGGCATCTAAGTTTAACATATATATAAATGCTGGAACTAATATCATTCCCCCACCAGTTGAAAATAATCCACTTACAACTCCTGCTAATAAACCAATTATCATTTTTTTTATCATATTTTTCATAATAAAAACCTACTTTTTAGTAGGTTTTCCATTTTTTTTTATTTTATTCATCTTTATTATGCTTGTTTTGTTTTGCGTTTCAAAAAATTTTATTTAGTCTGGATTATAGTATTTTGTTCCTAACATTTTATCTGGCAAATACTGCTGTTCTACTTCATGATTTGGAAAATCATGTGGATACAAATACCCTTGGCTATATCCTAGTTCTTTCATTTTTTCAATTGGTGCATTTCTAATATGCATTGGGATTTCTCCTGTATCTTTTGTTGCAACATCTTCTAATGCTTGATTGATTCCTAAATATGTTGCATTTGATTTTTTTGATGTTGCTACATAAACTGCTGCTTCTGATAATAAAATTCGTGCTTCTGGCATTCCTATCATGTGTATAGCTTGCATTGCTGCATTTGCTACAACTAAAGCATTCGGATTTGCCATTCCTACATCTTCAGATGCACAAATTACAATTCTTCTAGCTAAAAATAATGGGTCTTCTCCTCCATTTAATGCTCGTGCTAAATAAAATATTGTTGCATCTGGGTCTGAACCTCTCATTGATTTAATAAATGCACTAATATTATCATAATGTTCTTCTCCATTTTTATCAAAAATTGCTTTTCTGTTTTGAATACTGTTTTTTATTACTTCATCTGTTAGATGTATGTAACCATCTTGCTCCATTGGAGTTGTTAATGTTGCAATTTCTAAACCATTTAATGCTGTTCTTACATCTCCATTACTGATTGAAGCAATTTTCTCTAAAGTTTCATCTTCTATTTTTATATTGTATTCACCTAAACCGTCTTTTCTTTCTAGTGAATTTTTTAAAACTTTGTAAATGTCTTTTTCTGTTAATGGATTTAATTTTACTACCATTGACCTAGATATTAACGCTTTGTTGACTTCAAAATATGGATTTTCTGTTGTTGCTCCAATTAATATTATTGTCCCATTTTCTACAAATGGAAGTAAGGCATCTTGTTGTAATTTGTTAAATCTATGGATTTCATCAATAAATAAAATGCTTTTTCCAGTTGGATTTAACATGTAATTTTTTGTTTCTTCAACTACTCTTTTTATTTCTGCAACTCCAGATGTTACTGCATTTATTTTATAAAATTTATTTTTGGTAGTATTACTTATAACTTTTGCAAGAGAAGTCTTTCCAGAACCAGGAGGCCCCCAAAGTATAATACTTGATAATCTATCAGCTTTAATTGTCCTATATAAAATCTTACCTTCTCCTAAAATATGTTCTTGTCCAACATATTCATCTAATGTTTTAGGCATCATTCTATATGCAAGTGGTTTACTTAAATCCATATTTCCTCCTTTTAGTCTCTACTTAATATTACAAGTCCTCTTCTAATAATATCTTCTACGCTTAAATCTTCAACCTCTTGTTTTTCAAGTGCTTTTTCGATTTCTTTTTTATTATATCCTAAGACTTGAAGTGCAGAAATTGCCTCATTCATATTTTCACTAATCTT
>JAAWEC010000028.1 GCA_022794095.1 Clostridia bacterium | reverse complement strand
TTATAGGGGGTATAATAAAAATGAGCTTTGGACAAATGATGGAAATATTACAACGTAAAAACAAAGGAAAAATAGTAATATGCAATGCAGGAGAATTTTATTTAGCTGTTGGTAAGATAGAATAGAAACATCATATGCATAAATCAACCATTTATATGCAAAATACAATGAAACATTGTAAAAGAATTTGGCAAGAATATAATATTTTAAAAATGGACATTGCAAAATATTTTGATAACATTAATAAAAATATATTATTAGATATTTTAAAATGTAACAAAGCAACTTAAATTCACCTAAAATTTACAAAAAACAGTTGTATATTTTTCAAAAATTAGTATATAATCTATGTAAATATTTTAAGTGGAGGTAGATTATGGATAGAAAAATTAAAGTGGTTCAATATGGAGCCGGAAAAATGAGTGTATACACAATGAGATATGTTTATGAAAAAGGAGCAGAAATAGTAGGAGCAATTGATGTCAATCCAGATGTAATAGGAAAAGACATTGGAGAAATAATGGGAACTGAAAATAAAGGAGTAAAAGTTGTTTCAATAGAAGAAGCAGAAAACATGATGAAAGAAACAAAGCCAGATGTTGCAATTGTTACAACAATGAGCTTAATTAGTGACGTAGAAGATGCACTAATGTTATGTGCAAAACTAGGAGTAAATGCAATTACAACTTGTGAAGAAGCATTTTATCCAATGAATTCTAATCCAAGTATAACTAAAAAAATAGATGATATGGCAAAACAAACAGGATGTACAATTACAGGAAGTGGATACCAAGACATCTATTGGGGGCAACTAATTTCTAGTATAGCAGGTTCTACACAAACTATAAAAAAAATAAAAGGAAGTTCTAGTTACAATGTAGAAGACTATGGAATAGCTTTAGCAAAAGCACATGGAGCAGGACTTTCTTTAGAAGAATTTGACAAACAAGTAGCATCAGTTGACCGTATATCAGATGAAGAAAGACAAGCTATGATAGATAAAGGAGAATATCTACCATCTTATATGTGGAATGTAAATGGGTGGTTATGTGCAAAACTAGGATTAACAGTTAAAAGACAAACACAAAAAACAGTACCACAAACACATACAGAAGACATTGAATCTTCAACTTTAGGAATGACAGTAAAATCAGGAATGGCAACAGGAATGAGTGCTGTTGTTACAACACAAACCGAAGAAGGAATCACAATAGAAAGTGAATGTATAGGTAAAGTTTATTCAAAAGATGATTTTGATAAAAATGAGTGGACAGTAATTGGAGAGCCAGAAACAACATTAGTAATAAATAGACCTGCAACAGTTGAATTAACTTGTGCTTCTGTTGTAAACAGAATACCAGATGTTATAAATTCAAAACCTGGATATGTGCCAACAGAAGAAATTGGAGAATTAAATTATAAAATTCAACCACTTAATAAGTATGTTAATTAAAATGAGACAGTAGGGACAGGTCTCATTTGTCTCATAAACTAATTTTGAGACAAATAGACCTGTCCCTACTGTCTCATTTTTTGTCGAAAATAATTGACAGCAATTATTTAGAGTGATATAATTTGCGTGTAAAATTGAAAAAGTAGGATTTGGGGACGAGCCAAAAATCCTAAAAAAGGAGAAAAAACATGGCAGTAAAAATGATTGTGGGTCTTCAATATGGAGACGAAGGAAAAGGAAGAGCTGTACATTATGAAGCAAAAAATGCATCAATTGTAATTAGGGCAACAGGAGGAAGTAATGCAGGGCATACAGTAGTTGCAAATGGTAAAAAATATGCAATGCACTTATTACCATCATCAATTATTAGACCAGAAGTACTTTCAGTAGTAGGACCAGGAGTGGTTGCAGACCTTAAAATTTTAGCAGAAGAAATAGAACAAATGAAAAATGAGGGAGTAAAAGTAGAAAGAGATAATTTTGTTGTTAGTGAAAGGACACATATTACTTTTCCACATCATAAGCAACTAGACAGATTATATGAAATGTTAAAATCAGAAAAAGTTGGAACAACAGGTAGGGGAGTTGGAACAACTTATGAGGAGAAAGCTAGACGTACTAATTTAAGAATGCACGATTTATTTTTAGAGCCATCTAAATTAAAAGAAAAAATAGAAGAAAATTTAAAAGTATATAATGTTTTAGTAGCAGAAGCTAATAAATTAATAGAAAAAAATGTTTATAATGAAGAAAAATTCCCTATAATTACAGTACAAGAAGAATATGATTATTGTATGGAATATAAAGGAAAGCTACAAGAATTTATTACAGACATCCATCCTATTTTAGACAAAGCAATTGAAAAAGATGAGTTAATTATTATTGAAGGAGCACAATCTTTTTGGCTAGATAATGACCATGGAGATTATCCAATGACAACATCTTCTAATCCAAACAGTAGTGGTACAGCATCAGGGGCAGGAATAGGTCCAACTTTAATAAAAGAAGTAATAGGGGTTATTAAAGCATATACATCAAGAGTTGGAAATGGACCATTTATTACAGAACAACTTAATAAAACAGGAGATAGTATACGTGACTGGGGTCATGAATATGGTACTACAACAGGAAGACCAAGAAGAATAGGTTGGCTTGATTTAGTTATGGTAAAACATACTAAAAACACAAGTGGATTAACTTCTTTATGTATAAATCATATGGATACTATTGGAAAATTAGATAAAATTAATGTATGTGTAGGTTATAAATATAAAGGAGAAATTATAAAGCATGTTCCAATAGATAAAGAGAATTGTGAAGCAGTTTATGAGGAACTTAATGGTGGATGGAACACAGATGGAGCAAATACTTTTGAAGAACTTCCTAAGGAGGCACAAGATTATATTAAATTTATTGAAGATTACACAGGTGTAAAAGTTAAATACATTGGTGTCGGTGCAGACGAAAAAAGAACAATTATAAGATAGATAATAAGATAATGGGGCTGATAATACTTTTTTAAAGTATTATCAGCCTATGTTTGTATAAAATGTGTATATTATAGAACAGCACCTAAAACTAGAATACCTAAGTTGTCTTGATAAATTTCATCAAATTGAGAAATTGGAAGAGGATTTTCGCCTAATCCTGCTTCAATAGTATAACCAGGACGATTATAATTTTGAATAAACCAATCTTTAAATCCAGCAAAACTAGAATTGTATGGAGTTTGGGCTAAAAGGTAGCCACTAGAACTCGCAAATTGTTCTCCAATAGATAGACTGTTTGGTGGATTAAAGTCTTGGAATTGCCAATAAATTTCTTGACCTTGTGTATGATAACTAATTACTAGTCTAAAGTCATGTGAAAGTGTAAAGTTATAAATTGCTAAAGCTTCGGGTTCTGTTAAAGGACCATAACCAACAAAGTCTCGTGGACTAGGACCGTGTAAAGCCTTGACTATATTTTATTTTTTTTGCATTTTCCCAACCAGCAGGAAATTGCAAATTTAAATCCACACCTGTGGGGTTTATTAACTTCCATATAGGACAAATGTGTTCAACTACATATGAATTAATTTGTACTAAAATAAACTTTAAAAAATATGAAAATAAAAGTAATATTTTGCAAGAAGATGAGTTATAGAATACTAAAAAACTGTTTGACATATAGCATATTTTGTGGTATTATGAATATAATAATTAAGAACATCATTGTTTTTAATAAATGTGTTTGTCGCCGCCCCTTTGGCGAGGTATAAATGAGAGAGTGAATAAATGTGTTTGTCGCTGCCTCTTTAGCGAGG
>JAAWEC010000002.1 GCA_022794095.1 Clostridia bacterium | reverse complement strand
TAGGAAAAATCTCCGATTTTTCTATAACATAAAACATTCTACACAAATTTGCAAAAGCAAATTTGGCAGACGAACAAAGACGTGGCATGAAAAGTTATCTAAAAGGTTATAAAATTTTAATCATGCCACTTTTGTTCTATTATAGGAGGTTCTAAAGCGTTCCACAGAAAATTGCTTTGCAATTTTCGCGAGCGAACAAAGACGAGGCATGAAGAGTAATCTAAAAGGTCATAAAATTTTAATTATGCCTCTTTTGTTCTTGTATAGAAAAAAATAAAAAAACAAAATTTTTCCTAAAAATAAAAAATAATTTTCGACAAAACTTTACAAAAAATACCAGAAATGGTATAATTTGGAACATAAGAGGAGATAAAAACGTAAATGGGAAAAAAATATTTAGAAAAAAACGTGTTAGAAGCTACAATAGAAAGATTACATATCATGTTTGAAAATTTTAATAATATATATTTTAGTTTTAGTGGAGGAAAAGATAGTTCAGTCATGATTCAATTAGCAAACAAAGTTGCTAAAGAAATGAACAAAAAATTTGACGTATTATTTATTGATTTAGAAGCACAATACCGTTATACAATAGAACATGTAGAGGAATTAAAACAATTATCACAAGTAAGGGATTTTTATCATATTGCTTTACCAATTGCACTAAGGAATGCAGTATCTGTTTTACAACCTAAGTGGATTTGTTGGGAAGAAGAAAGTAAGCATTTATGGATAAGAAATATGCCAGAGGATAGTATAAACATCAATAATTGCCCATTTCCATGGTTTAAAAAGGGAGAAGAATTCGAAGAATTTATACTTCAATTTGCAGAATGGTATCAGAAAAAATATAAAGAAACTGTAGCCTGTGGAATAGGAATTAGAACAGATGAAAGTTTAAACAGATTTAGAACAATAGCATTTCAAGAAAAAAAGATTACATTTCAAGGGAATAATTGGACAACCAAATTAAAAGTAAATGATAGACATATTGATGTATATAATTTCTATCCAATTTATGATTGGAGAGCAGAAGACATTTGGGGTGCTGTTAGTAAATTAGATTTACAATTTAATTATATTTATGAATTAATGTATAAAAATGGTGTAAGCATTTATGAACAAAGACTTTGCCAACCATATGGAGATGACCAAAGAAATGGATTAGACCAGTTTAAAGCTTTAGAGTATGATACATGGGGAAAGGTACTAAATAGAGTAAATCGGTGTCAATTTCGGAAATATTTATTGTAAATCAACAGCACTTGGTAATATTAAATCTTGTAAGCCGAATTTTATGTCTTGGCAGGAATATACAGTATTTTTATTAGAGAGTATTGGTATTTATAATAGAGATTTAATGTTACATTATTATAGAAAAATAAAAAAATTTATGATTTGGCATAAAAATAAATATGGAATAGAAATGAAAGATATACCAGATATTGCTGATAATAAGTTGGAAAATCAAAAAAAGGCAATATCATGGCGAAGAATTGCCAGAGCAATAGAAAAAAACGATTTTTATATGAGAAGATTGTCTTTTGGACAAACAAAAAATGATGATAAAGAATTACTAGAATTAATACATAAATGGGACAATTTATTAAACAAGAAAACAAAAACAGATGATAAAGTATTACGAAAAATAATTCAAGAAATGTGTGGATAGAGGGGATAATAATGATAGTAAAAATAACAAATGAGCATCCAAAATTTTATCAATATATGGGTAAGTTTTTTGGGTCAAGAACAATAGAAAGACAAATTAATGATAGAATATATGATGATAATGGCAAAGTGTGGTACATATGTATAGAAGATGGAAAAGTAATGTCATTTGTATCAGTCAGCAAAAATATTATAAAAAATATTTATGCAGTAAAGGAACAATATTTAGAAGAAATACTGAAAAAAATAAAAAAGGAAAATATTATTACATATAGTATTGTGCCAAAGTGCTATAAAAATCTATATCAAGAAAGTGGTTTTGAAGTTAGTAAAAATCAAGACTATAAAAATTTTGTCATCATTTATATGGAAACTGGAATTACACCATTAATAGACTAAATGATACAAAGTAAAATTGTGACTTGAGAAGGAATGAGATTAATTATGAATAAAATAGAATTTCCAGTATTAAATGTAAAAATGGTAGATATAGATAAAGTTATTGCAAATGACTATAACCCTAATAAAGTTGCACCACCAGAAATGCAATTATTAAAGCATTCAATTGAAGAAGATGGATATACACAACCAGTTGTAACATATTACGATAAAGAAAGAGATATTTACATAGTAGTAGATGGTTTTCATAGGTATCGTTGTGCAAAAGAGTATTTCCATTTAAAACAAATTCCGATAGTTACAATTGATAAGGATTTGGAAAACCGTATGGCAAGTACAATAAGACATAATAGGGCAAGGGGAACACATCAAATTATTGATATGTCACACATTGTTTCAACTTTAACGCAAAATGGTTGGACAGAAACGCAAATATCTAAGCATTTGGGTATGGAATTAGATGAAATTATAAGGTTGAAACAAATTACAGGATTAAAAGAAACTTTTGCTAACCATGAATTTAGTAAATCTTGGGAAGAATTTGAAGAAAATAGAAAGAAAAAATAATGTGAAAATTTTATATATTAGGAAAATCATATAAATTTTCCCAATATATAAAATGCATTTTAAACAAATTTTTAATCAAGTATTTGAATGTGTATTTCTCTTAGTTGTTCACGTTTAACATTGCTTGGAGCTCCCATCATTAAGTCCTGTGCTTTACTATTTAGTGGGAAAGCAATTACTTCACGTATTGTACAAGAATCTGTTAGGAGCATCAGCATCCTATCAATACCAGGAGCAATACCTGCATGTGGAGGAGCACCAAATTGGAAAGCAGTATATAAAGCACCAAATTTAGATTTAACTTCTTCTTCTGTATATCCTGCCATAGTAAATGCTTTTAGCATAATTTCTATGTTATGGTTTCTAACAGCACCAGAAGATAACTCAATTCCATTTACTACAAGGTCATATTGATATGCTAAAATATCTAAAGGATTTTGATTATTTAGAGCATCTAAACCACCTTGAGGCATAGAAAATGGATTATGGCTAAAGGTTAGTTTTTCATGTTCATCTTTTTCAAACATTGGAAAGTCAACAATCCAAGCAAATGAAAAAGTATTTTTGTCTATTAAATCCAATCTTTTTCCTAGTTCTTCTCTAATTTGTCCAGCAAGTTCTGTTGCTCTTTTTTTATTGTCTGCTATAAAGAAAATTGTATCATCTTTTTCCAAAGAAGCTAATTTCAACAATTCATTTTTTAATTCATTTGGAATAAATTTATCAATTGGTCCTTTAAAACTTAAATCATCTTGAACTTCTAAATATCCGAAGTCCACCCATTCCAATGCTTATGGCATATTGTAATAACTTTTCATGAAAACCTTTAGAAAGATGACCTTTTATTTTTATTGCTCTTACTGTTCTATTAATAAATGGCTTAAAGGTACATTTGTTAAAAAATTCAGATAGGTCAATTATAAAAAGAGGATTTCTAAGGTCTGGCTTATCAGTTCCATATTTTAACATAGATTCATTATAAGAGATTCTAGGGAAAGGGTAGTTAGTTATTTTTTTGTTTGAATATTCTTTAAAAGTATTATATATAACAGGCTCAATGGCAGTAAAAACATCTTCTTGAGTTGCATATGCCATTTCCATATCTAGTTGATAAAATTCACCTGGTGCTCTATCTGCTCTTGCATCTTCATCACGAAAACATGGTGCAATTTGAAAATATTTATCAATACCAGAAACCATAAGCAATTGTTTAAATTGTTGAGGTGCTTGTGGTAGGGCATAAAATTCACCTGGATGTAATCTACTTGGAACAAGATAGTCTCTAGCACCTTCTGGAGAAGAACTAGTCAAAATAGGGGTTTGAACTTCTAAAAAACCCTGTTTTATCATTTCGTTTCTTAAAAACTGAAGTACTTTTGCCCTTAATAATAAATTATTTTTTAATCTGTCATTTCTTAAATCTAAAAAGCGATATTGAAGCCTTAAATCTTCTCTAATTTCTTGGTTTGTATTTACCTCAAAAGGAAGATTTTCTGTCCTTTTTCCTAAAATAGATATTTCTTCAATACGGATTTCTACTAAACCAGTTTTTAATTTGGGATTAACAGTTTCTTCATCTCTTTTTTTGACTTCTCCATAAATACTAATACAAGATTCTAAAGGAATGTGAGATGCAAAATCAACATCATCATCTTTTCCAGATGTTACAACTTGTGTAATACCATACATATCTCGTATATCTAAAAATACGAGCCCTCCAAAATCACGAATTGTTTGGACGAAACCAGCAATCCTAACTTTTTTTCCAACATCTTTTAAATCAATTTCATTACAAGTACAAGTTCTATACTCTTTCATTTTTCATACCTCCTTTTGCTATTGTGAACGTTTTTTGGTAACATTTGATTCGCAGTCTATTATGTTGGGAATTATTAAATTCAAAAACATATTAAATTTTATAATGCATAACTTATTAAATAAAACCAAAAAACGCCCCAATGCATTTTTATATGCAGGGACGAAATACTCCGCGGTGCCACCCAGCTTGAAAATTAAATTTTGAATTAATTTCCCACTTTATTTTAATTTACTCCAATGTGTTTCACATATTTTAGGGTACCTTAAAGGGCTTCCAGCTAATAACCCTTATTCTCTTGTAAGTATTCACTAAAAAAGCTTTCATTGTACAAACGTAAATAAGATGTTTTTTAATTGTTTTCTATTTTACAATATTATATGAAGATTTGTCAAGTCTTAAACCTTTAATTTTTTAATAATTTTAATTTCGTTATAAAGATTATCAATAATTGCTTTTCTTTTTTCATATGCTGTTTTGTATTCTTCATAAATAGATGGGTAATTTTCAATAGTTTCATTATTTTTTAGCAACATCTTGATTCCTTCAAGATAATAATTTTTATCTTTTTCTTTTTTTGCTTTTTCCATTTTTTCTCTATATTTTTCGATTTGTTCAAACCTTTTTAATTCGTTTTTTAAATCATCTACATAGCTTTGAATAGAAGAAATTTCATATTCTATGTCATCAATTACAACTTTAAATAAAGTTCTTACAATAACAGGATTATTTTTACCAAGGTGAGTATTTTCAACAATTTCACCTAATGCATTTGATTTGTT
The DNA here is from genome assembly GCA_022794095.1 of Clostridia bacterium. Lineage (GTDB taxonomy): Bacteria > Bacillota > Clostridia > TANB77 > CAG-508 > CAG-269. The sequence goes on along the minus strand of JAAWEC010000002.1, from coordinate 3,342 downwards.
TTGATTTGGATTTGGTTTTGTATTTTCAATTAATATTTTTAAAGTGTCAGAAATACCAATATGTGATTTGTACTGTCTTTTACTAACAATGGCATCATATTCATCTGCTACACGAATAATTTGCCCTTCATAAGGAATGTCTTTTTTGGTTAATCCTTGTGGATACCCAGAACCATTTAGGGCTTCATGATGATAGTAAGCTCCTGCTGCATAAGGTCTTAATTTTAAATCTTTCATACACATATTGTAGCCTAAAGTGGTATGGCTTTTCATAGTCTCATATTCTTCTTCAGTTAATTTACCTGGTTTTTGAAGTATTGCAGGTGGAATAAAAAGTTTTCCTATGTCATGTAAATATGCACAAATTGTACAATATTCAGTAAAACCACTACTACAATGCAAATATTCACAAAGTCTGCAAGTAAGACTTGCTACATTTTCACAATGTTTTCTTGTAAATACATCTAATCTGTCTAACATTGTTAGTTGGTATCTCATGCTTTGGTCTAAATTGTAAGATTTAAGGTTTGTTCTATCATAAAAATCAAATTCATATTTCATAATTATCTTATCCTTTCCAAAGACATTTAGTTTGAAAAAAGAACTTATTTTACAACAATTCTCTTCATAAGTTTGCTTTAAATATGATAGCATGAAAAAAAAGAAAGTGCAAGTTTAAAATTTAATGATATTATATAATATACAAAACATTTCTTGAAAAAAACCAAATAATCTAGTATAATCTAAGTGAAAGGGGATAGAGAAATCATGGAAATTAATATACTAATAAATAAATCAAAATTAGAAAAAAGAATTGAAGAATTGGGAAAACAAATAGAAAAAGATTATCAAGGAAAAGAATTAGTATTTGTTGGAATATTAAAAGGTTCTGTTATGTTTATGTCAGAACTTGCCAAAAATGTAAAAAGCAATGTAGAATTAGACTTTATGGATGTTTCTAGTTATCAAGGAACTCAAAGTACAGGAACAGTTACAATAAACAAAGACATTAGAAATTCAATAGAGGGAAAAGATGTCATTTTAGTAGAAGACATCATAGATACAGGAAGAACACTAACATATGTATTAGAATATCTAAAACAAAAAAATCCAAATAGCATAAAAATTGCAACAATGTTATCAAAACCATCAAGAAGAGTAATGGAGCTAAATGTAGACTACATAGGTTTTTCAATTGAAGACAAATTTGTAGTTGGTTATGGTTTAGATTACAACGAAAAATATAGGAATTTGCCATATATTGGTTATATTGAATAAAGGAGAACTATGTTTAATTTAGAAGAAGAACTAAAGAAATTGCCTAATAAACCAGGTGTTTATGTAATGAGAGACAAAGAGGACAATATTATTTATGTAGGTAAAGCAATATCTTTAAAAAATAGAGTAAGGCAATATTTTAGAAAAACGGATAAAACAGCAAGAATTGAAAAAATGGTAAGTTTAATTGACCATTTTGAATATATTGTTGTAGATAATGAAGCAGAAGCATTAATTTTGGAGTGTAATTTGATTAAGAAAAATAGACCCAAATTTAATGTTTTATTAAAAGATGACAAAACATATCCATATATTAAAATTGATTTAGAAAATGATTATCCAGGAGTATTTATAACAAGGAAAATTGTAAAAGATGGTTCAAAATATTTTGGACCTTATGCTAATCCAGGTGCAGCTAAAGAAATGGTAAATTTTATTAAAGAGAAGTACAAAATTCGTCAATGTAGAAATTTAAAAGAGCGTTCAAGACCATGTTTAAATTACCATATTAAAAAATGTTTAGCACCATGTATGGGATATATTACAAAAGAAGAATATAGAAAACAAATTGACGAAATTATTGATTTATTAGACGGTAAAACAGATAAATTAATCAAAGAATTAGAAAGTGAAATGCAAGAAGCATCTAAGAAGTTAGACTTTGAAAAAGCAGCCTATATAAGGGACAAAATTCAAGCAATTCAAAGAGTTTCTGAAAAACAGAAAGTATCAAATATTTCTGAAAACAATATTGATGTTATAGGAATTGCAAAATCAGAATTAGAGGTTTGTATTGAAATATTCTTTGTAAGAGGAAGCAAAATGATTGGTAGAGAGCATTATTTTTACAGAGATCTAAAAGATATGGAAGATAAAGAAATTTTATCTCGGATTTATAAAGCAATATTATTTAGAAAACCCTAATATACCAAACAGAATAATGATAAGAGAAGAAATAGAAGATAAGCAAGCAATTGAAGAATGGTTATCCACAAGTTTAGGAAAAAAAGTGGAAATCAAAACACCAAAAAAAGGTGAAAAGTTGCGTTTTGTAGAGATGGCAGAAAATAATGCAAATGTAACATTAAAAAATAAAGAACAAGATAAAAGCGAAATCTTAATGGAATTAAAACAAGTTTTAAAAATGGACAAATTACCAAGAAAAATCGAAAACTATGATATATCAAACATTTCTGGTGAATATATGGTAGCTGCCATGTGTGTTATGCAAGATGGAGTTATAAAAAAGAACCTATCAAGAAGATTCAAAATAAAAACTGTATTTGGTCAAGATGACCCAAGATGTATGGAAGAAGTCATAAAAAGAAGATTAAAACATTCAATAGAAAATCCAAAAGGTGGATTTGGGGACTTTCCAGATGTCATATTTGCAGATGGTGGAATAACACAAATAAGAGCAGTCCAAAACGCCATTCAGCAAGTAAAAAAAGATTTTATAGACAGTGAAAAAAATCATAATAAAGAAGAAAACAAAGAAGAAAATAAACAAGATAAAGAGAAGAATAATAATCAAGAAAAGAAACAAGAAAACAAAGAAGATAAAGAGAAGAATAATAATAAAGAAAAGAAACTAGAAATATTAAAAAAAATGGACATTCCAGTATTTGGTATGGTCAAAAATGACAAACACCAAACAAGAGCATTAATGGACAACTCAAGAAACGAGCTAGAAATATCACAAAACCTAATGAATCAAATAACAAAATTTCAAGACACAGTACATGACACAGCAATTACCTATCATAGAAAAATAAGAGATAAACAAATAACAAAATCAGAATTAGATGAAATAGATGGAATTGGAGAAATAAAAAAACAAGCATTATTAAAGCAATTTGGAAGCGTAGAAAAAATAAAGAAAGCATCAATACAAGAACTAATGCAAGTAAAAGGAATAAACCAAGAACTAGCCAAAAAAATTTTGGGCATAATTGGGACAGGCACTGAATAGCCCTTTTGGGCATAACTGGGACAGGCACTGAGTAGCCCTTTTGGGCATAACTGGGACAGGCACCGAGTAGCCTTTTTGGGCATAACTGGGAC
>JAAWEC010000027.1 GCA_022794095.1 Clostridia bacterium | reverse complement strand
ATAAACGAGTTAAAAGAAAATTTAAAACAAACAGAAGGTGTAACAGGAGCTGACAGTATAACCAGTTTGCCAGCAAAAGTAACAGTTGATGGATATGAAGTAAATATTGATGAAAGTGGAAAAGTAATAGTAAAAGGAGATACACCAACACCACCAGTAAATAATGTAGCAGTTCCAGGAGAAATTGTAACAGGAGACGAAAACAAAACATATACAAAAAATGGAACAGCAGTAATCCCAGTAGGATTTGCAATTGTGCCAGGTTTAGATGATATATCAGAGGGATTAGTTATTTCAGATATTGCAAATGACACAGCAAATCAAGGAAATCAATTTGTATGGATACCAGTAGCAGATGAAACAGCATATGAGAGAAATAAAACTTATGTAGATACAAATGCTTCAATGACAGCATATGATGATACAGGTTATTTACCAGTTGGAATAACAAATGAGGAACAACAAGTAAGAAGTGCCAAGGGATTTTATATATCAAGATATGAAGCAGGAAAAGAAGGAACAAATACTTTAGTTAGTAAAAAAGGGGCTAATATATGGATTGAAATTTCTCAGGAAAATGCCAAAATCACAGCTAAAACAATGTTTACTAAAAATACACATGTGAAAAGTGCATTAATATCAGGAATACAATGGGATATGGTAATGAAATTTATATCTAGTAAACCACGAACAGATGGTACTAACAATCCTTATGATGTAACAGTATTTGATAGTAGAAGACATATAGGAAATACTGTGGTAGAGGCAGGAAATAACGAAGCAGATAAAGTATGTAATATTTATGATTTAGAAGGAAATGCTTGGGAATATATAGCAGAAAAAAATACTTACTATACAGGTGTTCCATTTGTCCCTAGAAGTGGCAGTTACACAGAATTTCATACAAGACCAGTTTCTGAACGCTTCCTCAGCAATGGAAGTGCATATGGTGACGGTTCTTTTCGCCTAATGCTTTATGTGATATAGGACAATGATTTTATAGCTAATTTGTTCAATAAACTCTTATAAAAAACAAAGTTAATAAAACTAATCAAATTTAATAGACTTTTATAAAACCGTTTGATATAATAAACAAAAAAACGAAAGCCAAGAGGAATAACAAATGATACGTTTAGTTGCAAGTGATATAGATGGAACAATTATTGGAGAAAGCAATAAAATAACAAATAGAAATCTAAAAGCAATTCATGACATGAAGGATTCTAATATTGATTTTACAATCTGCACAGGAAAGCCATATTGTATGGTGAAAAATTTTTGTGAAGATTTGCAAGCAAGTTATGGGATTTTTGGAAATGGAAATCAAATTATAGATTTAAAAACAGGTAAAGAAATTTATAGAAAAACTTTATCTATGGAAGATGTTCGCTTTTGTTTTTCTTTAGCTAAAAAAGAAAATCTACATATTCATTTATACACAGAAAATGAAGTAATTACACCAGAATTATTATATATGGATTTAAGGAATTTTGTTTTAAAAGATTCTATTTATCATAGTGATTTGAATTTTAAAATAGTTCCTAATATAGAAGAATATATTGAAAAATATAAACCAACAGTTTTTAAATTAGTTATTTCAAGTCCTTACAATTTAATAGATTTGAAAACAAAATTAGATAAAGAAAAAAATTTAAGTATTTATAGAATAACAAAATCAAACCAATATAAAGATAAAATTATAAATAAAGAATATGAATATTTAGATATTACACCAAGCAATACAAATAAGAGTGAAGCTTTAGCTACGCTTTCTAAATACTTGGAGCTTTCTGCATCAGAAGTTATGGCAATAGGAGATAACTTAAATGACATTGATATGATTCAAAATTTTGGAATTGGTGTAGCAGTTGCTAATGCTTATGATGATGTGAAAAAAGTAGCAACATATACAACTATAAATGATGTAGAAAATAGTGGATTTGCAGAGGCAGTATATAAATATATCGAATTTTAATAAAGTGGTATCGTGGCTAATTACTATTCATAGTCAAAACTTTTGTTAGTATGTATTGACTGTGAATTGTAACTTTACCTAAATACCACTTTAACAGATTTTAACTTCTTAAAAGGTCAATCCAAGAGTAGATAACCTTTTTTGACATAGTAAACAAATTAAGCTTTTCTACATCATTTTTTGCAATAATATCAACAGTAGATAATAGATTGCCATCTAATGAAAACGATATTTTTCCAAGTTTTTGACCAGATGCAATAGGTGCTGTAACATTATCATCTAGTTCCAAATTTTGTTCAACATTTTTATCTTTACCTTTTTCAATCAATGTACCACAATTTTCGGCTAAAACGGCGTCAACAGTGCTACTAGAACCTTTGTTAACATTAATCGATTTTACAGTTTCATCTTTTTTTCCAAATTGATTAAAAGAAAAAGTATTATATCCATAATCTAATAATTTTTGAGCTTCAGCAAAACGAACTTTAGTAGATGGAGCTTTCATAATAACTGCAATTAACGATAAATTGTCACGTGTTGCACTTGCAGATAAATTATATAAAGCTAAACCTGTTGAACCAGTTTTTAATCCAGTAGCACCTTTGTAACTTCTAATTAATTTGTTAGTATTAGTTAATTCAGATTTTCCATCACGTAAGCTATCTGTCCAAATAGTAGTATAATTTGTTATTTGGGGATGATTGTTTAGAAGTTCTCTTGACATTAGGCTAATATCATAACTAGAAGTAACATGACCGTCTTCATCTAAGCCGTGACAATTTTTAAAAACTGTATCATTCATTCCTAAACTTTTGGCTTTATCATTCATCATTTGAACAAAAGCTTCTTCTGAACCTGCAATATATTCAGCCATTGCAACTACACAATCATTAGCAGAAGCAACACAAATTGCTTTTAACATTTCATCAGTAGTCAGAGTTTCTCTTGGGTCTAACCAAATTTGAGAACCACCCATTGAAGCAGCATTTTCGCTACAAGGGACAGAATCATTTAAAGTTATTTTTCCACTATCAATGGCTTCCATAATTAATAAAATACTCATAACCTTTGTAACAGATGCAGGTCGTAACTGTTCATGACAATTATGCTCATATAAAACTTGACCTGTTGTTTGTTCAATTAAAATAGCTGACGCAGATTCTAAGTTCAAATTATTAGAAGATTTTTCAGCAGTTGCATTAACAGGTGTTGCATTACTAGACCAAACATATGTAGTAGCTTCAGCAAAAGTTGGAATATTAAGATAAATTATAATAGCAAATATACAAAAAATAATAATTGACAATTTTAATTTGTTCACAAAAACCTCCATTCGAGCAATATTCTATAGCTCTATTTGATAATACAATATATTCAATTAGTTTTGTATATATGCTAAAAAGTATATATGTTATAGGAAAATACTTAACTTTTCCTATAACATAAAAAAGTTTATTATATTGTTTTAATAGCAATTAATGTTATAGTAACACTAGAACCATCTGTAGAAGATAAGATTTTGACATCATTTCCAGAGTCATTTCTAAATTTTAAATCATAACTACCATAAGCAACAGCAGCATCTTTTCCTTTAGCAATATAAGGGACATAATTGCTATGTGCATGTCTTTCTGTTATAACCAAGGTAGGAACACTTAATAAAGCATTATACAAAGTAGAGCTAATTTGACAATTTCCACCACCTAAACCTTTCTT
>JAAWEC010000026.1 GCA_022794095.1 Clostridia bacterium | reverse complement strand
TCTTCTTGTGTTGCAAAACTCATTTCAAAGTCTAATTGATAAAATTCTCCTGGTGCTCTATCTGCCCTAGGGTCTTCGTCTCTAAAGCATGGTGCTATTTGATAATATTTGTTAAACCCTGCTACCATTAGTAATTGTTTGAATTGTTGTGGTGCTTGTGGTAATGCATAAAATTCTCCTGGGTTTATTCTACTTGGTACTAGATAGTCTCTTGCTCCTTCTGGTGAAGAATTTGCTAAAATTGGTGTTTGAATTTCTGTAAATTCTAGTTCGTCCATTTTGTCTCTTAATGTTTTTAGTATTTTTGAACGAAGTAATATGTTGTTATGTAATGTTTCATTTCTTAAGTCTAAAAATCTGTATTCTAATCTTAGGTCTTCTCTTACTTCTTGGTCATTATTAATTTCAAAAGGTAGTATGTTTTTGCATTTTCCTAATATTTCTATTTCTTTTGCAACTACTTCTACCTCTCCTGTTGGAATTTTTGTGTTTTTGCTACTTCTTTCCACAACTTCTCCGTAAAATGTGGATACAGCTTTCAGTATTTAATTGTTTTGATTCTTCTTGTAATTTTTCGTCATTTATAATAATTTGTGTTATTCCAAATTCGTCTCTTAAATCAATGAAAATCATTCCACCTAAATTCCTAATTTTTTGTATCCAACCTGCTAATTCTACTGTTTCTCCTACGTTTTTTATGTTTAGTTCTCCACATTTTTTTGTTCTATACATTGTTAATATCCTCCATTGTTTTTTTCTTTCATTATTATGAGACACTTTAGACCTGTCCCTGTTGTCTCATTCTATTATAATCTGTTCTTCTTCTATATACACACATGATTGTTTATGCATTGGTTCTTCATCTCTGTCAATTTCTTTTACTACATTTGCAATTCTAATTTGTACTGTATCTACTATTCCTGCTGCTATAATTGCTTGTTTATTTCCTTTAGCTCCTGCATGTGCTAATCCTCTTAAAGCTCCTAATATAACAATATTGTCTGATGCAATTACCTCTGCTCCAGAATTGACATCACCTATAATTACTAGGCTTCCTTCTGCTTCAATTCTTTGACCTGAACGAAGTGAACCTCTATGAAATTTTGTTTCTGAAATTGCTATTTCTTTTTCAAATGTTTTTGTTATACTATGTAAGCCTAGACTTTTTGGCATGTCAAAATCTATTTCTACATCAATTTCGTTTTTTATTATTTCTTGTATTTCATCAATCTCTTTGTTTTTTAGTATTTTTCCAGATACTAAAATTGGCGTTTTTTCATTTTTATATAATTTTTTTAATTCTGGTAACTTCTTTTTTAATGCTTCTATTATTTCTTCTTGGGTTGCTTCCTCTTGTAATTTTATTACAATTTCATCTTTTTTTAGGTTTATCATTACACAATTTTTCATTATTTTTACATCCTTTCTCTATTTATATTTAAAATTTAATTTATTATTTCTACATAAGGTATCGCTCTCATATCTTCTTCTACATTTTGCACATTCATTCCAAAGTATTCTGCCATTATGTTCCTTACTACTTCTGCTGTATAATTTCCATGTCCTCCATTTTCTACCATAACAACAATTGCAATTTCTGGGTCTTCAAATGGTGCAAAACCAACAAACCATGCATGTACTTGATTATTTGGTGCTTCTGCTGAACCTGTTTTTCCTCCTACAGTTATATCAAAGTCTTTAAATCTTATATAAGCTGTTCCACTTGTATCACTTGTAACTGATTTCATTCCCTCTAGTACTGCTTTTAGATAATTTTGGTTTATTTCTAAGTTTTCTGTATTGTCTTGTTCTAATCCTAATTTTTTATTTATAAATTGGTTTATTTCTTCTCTTGATACTTCTGAACCATCAGCATTTCTTATTGTTTTTACGATACTTACGTCAACTTTTTGACCTCCATTTGCAAGCATACTTATATATCTTGCCATTTGTAGTGGACTGAATTCATTATCACTTTGCCCTATTGCTGCTTGCAAGACTTGACCTGGTCCCCATGGCTCATTTTGAGGATGTAATTTGCTCCATGTTTCTTTGCTTGCTAATGCTCCTGCTGTTTCACTTGGTAATTCAATTCCTGTCTTGTTTCCTAATCCAAAGTATTTTGCATATTTTACTAGGTTTTCTATCCCCATTTTGTCTGCTGTTTCATAGAAGAAATAGTTACATGATTTTTCAATTGCTCCTGAAACATCTAAGTACCCATGCCCTATATGGTAGTCTGTATATATCCAACATCGTGGTTGAAAGTCTCTATATTTTTTGTATATTCCTGTGTCATTTATTTTTGTACTTAAGTTGATTGTATTTGATTCTAATCCTGCTATTGCTGTTACCATTTTAAATGTAGAACCTGGCGAATAAGAGTTTTGCATTGCTTTATTTACTAATGGTTTCGAGGTATTGTCACGATATTTTGCCCAATTTTCATTGCTTATTCCTCCTACAAAGTCTGCTGGTGTGTAGTCTGGATAACTTGCCATTGCTAGTACTTCCCCTGTGTTTACATTCATGACTACTGCTGCTCCTGCTTTTGCATCATATGCTTTTCCAAAATCTCCTGATGCTATTTTTTGTATGTTTGATACTAGGGCATCTTCTGTTATTTTTTGCAAGTTTGCATCAATTGTTAATACTATGTCTGAACCTGCTACTGCTTCTTTTGCAATGTATTCTGCTGTTGTTGTTCCATCAACTGCCATGTCTATTTGTTTTGTACCATTTTTACCTTTAAGATATTCTTCAAATACTGCTTCTATACCAGTTTTTCCTATGATGTCATTTTGACTATAGTTTGATTTTCTTTTTTCATATTCATCTGGGTCTATCCTAGAAGCATATCCTAATATGTGTGAAGCTAAATTTCCTGATGTGTATTCTCTTACTGGTTTTGTTACTATATTAATTCCTGCAAATTTTTCAGAACTTTCACTAAATTCTGCTACTGCTTTATTTGGAATATTTTCGGCAATTGTTACAGATTTTGTACTACTATAACCTTTTTGTGAGATTAAATAACGTATTGTAATTATTTTTCTAATCTCTTGTATATCATCTGTATTTTCTATTTTGTATTTGTTTTTAAATTTGTAAAATGCTTGTTCTGCTGTTATGTCATCATCTAAATTATTATTTTTTTTCCAATTTATTAATGCTTCATTTTCTATTGTATATTCAAATGGCTCTATTTTTATTGGAAAAGTGTCAGAATATGAACATTCATTTTTTTCTAGTACTTGTATCATGTTTAGTATGGATTTATTTAAGTTTTCTGTATCTACTTTACTTTTATACATTTCTAATGAAAATTCCATTTTAGAAGTTACTAGTTCAACTCCTGTTCTATCTAAAAAGTTTCCTCTTGCAGCTTCTATAGTACTTTCTCTGGTTAGTCTTGTATTTGATTGTTCTTTATATTCTTCTCCATGTATTATTTGAAGTGTAAATAGTCTAGCAATTAGAATAATACCTACAATATATATTAATATTGTTAGAACATTAAATCTTAGTTTTATGTTGATTTTATTTTTTTTTCTTTTTGCCAAACTTTTCACCTCTCTTTTCTATCTACCATAATTTGTGTGACTTTTATACAAAATTTATTACTACAAATTATAATTTAAAAATATCGTGTCAAAATTTTATTTCCTTTGTATTCATTTTCCATATAATATCCAAATTTTTGCATAAGTGGATATAATATAATTGTTAAAATTAGATTGTATATTAGTTCAATAGCTAAAATTCTTACAAAATTAATCACTTCTAATTGGATTGATATAAAAATATAGTTTAATATGTAAGATAAAATCTCAAAAATAGCTGTTGCAACTACTGCCATAACCATAATTGTTATTCTACTATCTTTTGAAAAATTTTTATCAAATACTGCTGCTAAAAAACCTATTAACCCAAGTCCAATACTATTGATTCCTATTTTTGTTCCAATGACTAAGTCTAAAATTAGACCTATTACCAATCCATATATTGTCCCCATTGTTCGATTACTAAATAACCCAATAAATAATACTAATATAACAAATAAATTGGGCATAATATCAGCTATTGTGAACCAACTGAAAAAATTGGATTGTAACAAATATATAATGAGTACTATTATAATTAATATTATGTTAATAATTGTTTTTTTCAATTTGTTCACTCCCTTTTTTATTATTGGTTTGTAATAACTAATACTGTATCTAATTTTTCAAAGTTTACTGCTGTTTCTACTATTGCATATCTGTCTGTCATGTTTTGTGTGTTTGTTACTTTTTTGACAGTTCCTATATGAATTCCTTTTGGATAAATTCCCCCTAAACCAGATGTTTCTATGCTGTCACCTTGTATAATATTTGCATCTATTGGAATATACATGGCTTTTAGTGAAGATTTATCATCTAATGTCCCTTTACATACAATACTATCTTTTGTTGTACTCATTGAACAACTAACAGAACTTGCTGTGTCAATAATTGTTTGGACTTTGGCTGTTTTGTCTGTGACTGATGTTATGTGACCAACTAACCCTTGATCTCCTATTACAGTCATGTTTTCTTCTACACCATCTTTTTTTCCAAGGTTTATGACAATTGTTTTTGAATAATTGCTGATGTCTTTGTTTATAACATAGCCTGGTATAGTTTTGTATTCACCATATTTTTCTGTTAAATCAAGGTATTCTTTTAGTGTCTCGTTTTGTGTTTTGATGTTTTCTAGTTCTCTTAGTGATTGCTCTAATTCACTATTTTTTTGCTTTAGTTGTTTATTTTCTTCTTTTAAGTTATTAATATCAGTAAAAAATGTGTTATTTCCACTTATTTTATTTTTTAAATAAGTTAGCCCATTTTGAATTGGCATAACTAGATTACTTGCTGCATTTTCAAAAAAGGAATTTTCAGAATCCCCATTTGAGAATATAACGATTGCAATTAAAATGATTATTGTTATGATAATACCTATCATTCCAGCTTTTTTACTTCGATACATTTTCTTACATTCCTTTCTTTGAAAATAAAATATACATAATTTTTAATACTTCTAATATTGGGTTATTTTCTCCTTCTACTATTTATTAGAACTGTTTTTAATCTTTCTAAATCTTCTAATGTTTTTCCTGTTCCTCTTACTACACAGTCTAATGGTTCTTCTGCTACATATACTGGCATACCTGTTTCTATGCTTAAAAGCTTGTCTAAATTTTGAATTAAAGCTCCTCCACCTGCTAGTACAATTCCTTTTTCCATAATGTCAGATGCTAGTTCTGGTGGTGTTTTTTCTAATGTTAGTTTTACAATTTCAACAATTTTACTTATTGATTCTTTTATTGCTTCTTCTATCTGGTTTGAGGTTATTTTCATGTTTCTAGGTAACCCATCTGTTAAATCTCTTCCTCTTATTTCCATTGGCATGTCTGTCATTAATGGCATTGCACAACCTATTTTCATTTTTATTTGCTCTGCTGTTGTTTCTCCAATTGCTAGGTTTAATTCACGTTTTATGTAATTTACTATGTCTTGGTCTAGCTCGTCTCCTGCTACACGTAGTGAATGACTAACTACTACCCCTCCTAAAGATATTACAGCTACTTCTGTTGTCCCTCCACCAATGTCTACAATGATGTTTCCACTTGGCTCTCCTACATCTAATGATGCTCCTATTGCTGCTGCCATTGGTTCTTCTATTAAGTAAACTTCTTTTGCTCCTGATTGGATAACAGATTCTTCTACTGCTCTTTCTTCTACTTCTGTTATTCCAGATGGTACACCTACTACAACTCTTGGTCTTCCTATGTTATATCTTTTTCCTACTTTTTGGATTATATTTTTTAACATTAGTTGTGTTGCTGTAAAGTCTGCTATAACTCCATCTTTTAGTGGTCTTACTGCTTTTATTTGTTCAGGAGTTCTTCCTAACATGTCTTTTGCTTCGTTTCCTGTTGCCATAATATCACCTGTTTTTCTGTCTATTGCTACAACTGATGGCTCTTTTAATACTATTCCTTTTCCTTTTAAAGTTACTAATATATTAGCTGTTCCTAAGTCAATTCCTATGTCTTTTGACCCAAATGTAAAAAGCTTCATTTTTAATCACATTCCTTCCTTAAATGATGTTTGATAATATTTTCAAACTTCATTTTTTTTGGTTGTTGTTTTTATAATAACTTTTATTTACAAAATTATAACTAGATATTATTAAACATTTTTACCTAGTTCTTCTGCTATTTCTGAAAAAATACTGGTGTAAGTTTGATTTCCTATTATTAAATGGTCTAATAATTCTATTTGTAATATTCCGAGCTGCTTTATATAACTGACTAGTAAATTCAATATCTGCTTGACTTGGTGTTGCATCTCCTGTAGGATGATTATGTGCAATTATGATTTTTGGTGCTTTAATTTTTACTGGTTCATCTAATATGTCTCTCATTGTGACATCATTGAAGTTATTTCCTCCAATAGTTATGTCTCTTATTTTTAGAATATCATTTTTGTTGCTTAACATAACTAGTCTTGCAATTTCTTTTCTTTCAAAGCGAAATTCTTCCATCATAATTTTTGCTAAATCGTTAGGATTTTTGATGTGTATTTTCTTTACACTTGCTGGTTGTGCCATTCTTGTGGCTAATTCTCCTACTGCTTTTAGTTGTATTGCTTTTACTTTTCCAATTCCTTTAATTTGTGTTAGTTCTTCTATGCTTATGTTTCGTAAAAAGTTTATTCCTTCTTGGCTTGTTGTATTTAGGCTTAGTATTTTTTGTGCAAGTTGTACTGATGTTTCTTGTTTTGTTCCAGTTTTTATTATGATTGCTAGTAATTCTGCATTTGACAGTGTTTTTTCTCCATACCATTCTAGTTTTTCATATGGTCTTTCTAGTTCTGGTAATTCTTTTATTTTTATTGGCAAATAAACCGTTCCTTTCTCGTTCCTGATTGCCCCTAATTTAACAACTTAAATAAGACTTACAATTGCGTGTTGCATTGTTTAATTATATTTTTTTGTATATGAATATTGCAAGTACCATTCCAATTATACTTGATATACTGATTTTAAACATTAGTGCAAATGTTATTTTTACTACGCTTAGGTCTAATATTATTGGATTTTCTAGTCCAAAACTTTGGCTATATGATAACCACCATAACCAGTCCACTTTTGATGCTAGTTCTCCTAATAGTCCCCCAACTACTAATCCTGATAATATAAATACTAATAAAATCCATATATTTTTTTCTTTTGTTGCCATTGTTTTTTCCTCCATTTTTTATTTATTTTTTATTACGGCTATTGCATTTTTATTCTACTTTTGGTATTATATCTTGAATTAGCAAAATTTTCAAGTAGATATGTAATATTTTTGTAACAATTTATAATTTGATATTATTGGAAAATATTTATTACCAAAAATTGTGGCTTTCCATATAATAAAATAAGTAGTATAATATAATTAGTTAATGTTTAAGGAGGATGTTTCTTTATGAAAATTGAAAAACTTACTGAAAATAAGATTAGAGTTATTATCCATTCGGAAGAATTAGGACTAAATACAAAAAATATTATTAATATGCAAAAGGCTATTGAGATGCAAGAAATTTTTTTGGATATTCTTAAAAAGGCTGAAAAGGAAGTTGATTTTCAGACAGATGGTTGTAAATTGTTGATAGAAGCTTTTTCTTCTTCAGAAGATGTTTTGGTTTTTACTATTACAAAATATTTGCCTGAAAATGATGTAAAAAAGAAAAAATTAGTGGTAAAGCGAAGAACTTTTACTCCAACTGTTTCTGGAAAATTTATTTGCCAATTTGATGATTTTGATACATTTTGTAGTTTTTGTAATAGTCTTAAATGTATACATACAACAAAAAATTCTAGATTTGTGAAAAATACAATATTATATTTATTGAAAGATGTTTATTATCTTGTTTTTAAAACTGCTAATATTAATGAGAAAGATAAGAATTTTGTTTGTTCTACTTTATCTGAATTTGGTAAGTTTGCTAATTATTCTGATAGTTTTGAAAATAAACTTTTAGAACATGGAAAAGTAATTATTAAGAAAAATGCAATTGATGTTGGTATGGATTTGTTTGTTGATTGATTTTATTAAAAGTTAGGTACACTAATATTAAAAAAGTCTGACATACTTTTTCATATTATATGTATTAAGTAGTTTAGCCATAGATTTTTATTTCTATGGCTAATTTCATTTTTATTTATTTTAAACTCTACCATAAAGCTGTGCGTGCACCAAGGTCGTTGCTATTGTAGCCTGTAATATAGCTTGTACCTGCTGTAGTATTGTAGGATGTACGTTTAAAAGCTGGATACTTACTGCCAATTTGTCGATAACTGCCTCCACGATAAGCACATGGCTTTCCTCCAAGCGAATATCTTTCTAATGTCCATTGATATACATTTCCTGTTAAATCATATATGTTTAATGCACTATTTCTTGTAATTATTCCTGTAGTTAAAAATACCTCCGTATTGGTTGACTTTGTATAATTTGTTGTAGTATTCCATGTTCTTTCACTTAAATATTTTCCTCTTGTAAAATTAAAAGTAGCATTAGAATAATTTCCCCATGAAGTAGAATCTATTTTTAATTCTGTTTGTGTTTTTCCTCCCTTTGTTTCTATAAATTTTAATACCAAATCCCATTGTATTCCGAACATTAAACTACTTATTTTTCCACCTGTGGCTAATTCTTTTGCTTTTGTTTGTGCTTGACTACATGTTATATAATTGTATGGGTACATATCTTGCTTAATGTATGGTGTTGTTAATTCTGCTGTACCTGAAAATCTTGGCGTATCAGTTCCCATTTCATATCTCCCAATGTAAAATCCCCCATTATTAAATATACTCTCTAACATACTATTTTTCCAATCATTATAATCTGTACTACTATCAAATCCCTGATGTTCTTTAGAAACGAATACATCAGAATATGAATTATCACTATAATCTTTTGAATATTCCTTTAACGTTTTTTCTATATCTGTATAATTTACATTTGAAAATGCGTAAATTGATTTTGGCACTTCTATCCATACCCATTCATTATCATTGCTATCTTTTATTACTAATCCAGTATCCAAATTTGTACCTTCTACCTGTGTTGCACCTGTTGGCAAAAAAGGCTTTGTATCTGATGTTGATGGTAATGATGGAGTTTCTGTTGTTCCACCATTTGTTGTATTATTTCCTGTTGTATTTCCAGTCCCTGTATTATTTTCATCTCCTATTGAAATTTTTCCAATGTAGTCATCTAATTTTCCTTCTATTAAATAGCCTGCATCTGTGTGCACTGCTCCTGTTTCTTTGTTTACTTGATTTTCATTACTTATTACTTTGTTGTTTTTTATTTCTTCTATTACATCATCTATTGTGGGATTTCTATGTTTTTGTTCTGCTTTTATTATTGCAAGTTCTATTTGTTCTTCTAATGATGCAAGTTCTGTTA
>JAAWEC010000025.1 GCA_022794095.1 Clostridia bacterium | reverse complement strand
TTATTTTATCACGGAAGGATTTATTTACACAACTTTTTCTATACTCTCTCATATTTTAAAAATTGCTGCTATACCAGTACCAGCATCACCACCACCTGCATTATGATTAAACATAGCAGCCTGAACTAATGAAGCAAATTTATTCACTCCAAAAGCTAATCCATTATCTCCATAACACTTACTAACAGTTGTTTCTATTGTACCACCATTTAAATAAGCACCATGATGATAACATCTTTGATTAAACCCACTAACTATATAATCATTTTTCCATGCTAATTGGCTAACTGAAAATACAAAAGCTTTTCCTGAATAAAATGTTACAAATGGTCTTGCACTAAATTTGCCACTTACAACAGCATATCTACTACTTTGTTTCATTACAGATTGTGCAATTGAAGAACCTTGTATAATACTTTCTGTTTTTGTATAATTGTTATACATATGTTCTCTTGCATTTGCATTCTCACAAACTTTAGCAAAAGCATCTCTATTATTTGCCAAAATATTAAATGCTGTTGAATCTGATATAATAGCAGAAATAATACTGTTTGTTTCTAATATATTGTCAAAAGTAGATGGGTCACTTATCATTTCATTTAATAATTCTGTATCTTTTATTATATCACTTGCTTTAACTATATTTATTGTTTCTACTGATATACTTTCTTTTCTGTTCCCTGCTTTATCTACTGTTAATACATGTAAATAATAATTTCCAGATGTAGTACAATTTAATGTTAGTTGTTCTTCTATTTCTTTACTAAATGTTCCACCTGTATATTTGTCCATATCATCATCATTTATTCCAATTTTTTCATTACTTTGTGTAAATACATATTTACACTTTTCTATATCAATTCCACTTACTCCTTCGTCACTTTGTGTTACTGTTGCTGTGATATTTTGCCCTTCTATAACTCTATTAGCACTAAAAACAATTGTTGCTACATTTGGCATTTGCTTATCAATATTTGTTATATTTTCTGTTGCTCCTTCACCTATTTCATCTAATTCATTAATTAATCTTGTATATATTGCTCCATTTTGACTTACCACTATTGGTTTTTCATAATTATTCCAGGTTGTTCCATCTGTTGAATATTGTAAAATATTTGTTCCTATTTCTGTATTTAGTATTATTTCAACTGTTATATCATTATTTGTGTATTCTACATTTGGTGTAATGTTAAATGTAATATCTTCCTTGTTCAACTCTATAGGTGGATTTTCTCCTTGTATTCCTATATATTTTACTTCATTTTCTGTAACTTTATATACATATTTTTCTTTTGTTATAACATGAATTGTTTCATCATTTCTTCTATTAATTTCTGCTCCTTTTAGTTTGTCTTCTTTTCTTATTTCTTTTTCAAATTCATCCAAATATGTTTTGTTGCTCCAATTATTTATTATTTTATCTGCCTTTAAGCTATTTCCTATTAATTTTAGTATTTCTTCATATTCTTTCTTTTTGGTTAGTTCTTCAGCTGTACTTGCTTTATTTAATACTCCATTTTCTCCTGTTAAAGTTGCAATTGTTATTCCTGCCAATATTAATAATATAATAATTGTAATTACCAAAGCAATTAAAGTAATTCCTTTATTTTTTTTACTAATTTGTAATTTTGTTATGATTTTCATACAATCTATTTCTCCTCTTCTTTCGTTATTTTTTCTACCTTTTTATTTTTCATTGAATTTTAATAGTATACACTCATTTTTATTATTTTATCAATAAATAAAAACTATGTTAATCAGTTTGCACAATTCTTCAAATTATCTTATTATGGATTTATTCAGAAAAAAACTTCGATTTTTTCAATACTTGGGAGATTTGTATAAATATTTAACGTTATTATATAAATAAATTAATATTCAAAGTATTTATTATTATAGAGTCAGTATAATGACCTTTTAAATTACTCTTCATGCTCTGTCTTTGTTCGCCTGATAAATTTGCTTTAGTAAATTTACGTGGGACATTTCAGGTTATAGGAAAATCAAAAATTTTTCCTATACATAACAAAAGAGGCATGATTAAAAAATTTTGACCTTTTAAAGTGGTCTTCATGCCTCTTATTTGTTCTATAACAAATTTGTGTGTAATATTTGATTCAATTTACATAAAAATGTCCCAAAAGAAACGTCCCCAACTGGACATTATTTGTTTAATTCTTCTAAAAACATTTTGTTTAGCATTTGAGGGTTTGCTTGTCCTTTTGTTTCTTTCATTGCTTGCCCTACTAAGAAACCTAAGGCTCTATCTTTACCAGCCTTATAATCTGCTATTGATTGTGGATTTGCTTCTAATATTTTTAGTACTATTTCTTTTATAGCACTTTCATCTGATATTTGTATCCATCCTTTTTCTTTGATTATTTCTTCTGGGTCTCTTGGGTTTTCAAATAGTTCTACTAACACTTTTTTTCCTATGCTTGAACTTATTGTGCCTTTATCTATTAATGTTACTAGCTTTGCTAATTGTTGACTGTCAAATGGTATTTCAATTGGGTCTGTTTCTGTTTCATTTAAAATCCTAGATATGTCTGATATAATCCAGTTGTTTACTGCTTTTGCATTGTTACATATTTTTGTTGCTTCTTCAAATAAGTCTGATAAATATTTAGATGATGTGATTAAATTTGCATCTTTATGAGATAGTTTATATTCTTCTAAATATCTTTGTTTTCTGCTTTCTGGCAATTCTGGTAATGTCTTCTTTATGTTTTCTATATATTCTTCTGATAATTTGATTGCAACTAAATCTGGGTCAGGAAAATATCTATAATCTTGTGCATCTTCTTTGTCTCTCATTGAAAATGTTTTTCCAGATACATCATCCCATCTTAGTGTTTCTTGTTCTATTTTTCCTCCCTCTTCTATTACATCTATTTGCCTATCTACTTCATATTCTATTGCTCTTGTAATGCTTCTAAAAGAGTTCATGTTTTTCATTTCTGTACGAGTTCCAAGTTTTGAGTCTCCTTTTTTTCTAACAGATACATTGACATCTGCTCTTAATGACCCCTCTTGCATTTTACAGTCTGATACTTCTATATATTCTAAAATAGATTTTAGTTTTTTTAGGTATTTTTCTGTTTCACTACTGCTTCTAATGTCTGGTTCAGAAACAATTTCAATTAATGGAACACCTGCTCTATTTAAGTCAACTAAACTTCCACCACCAAATTCGTCATGATTTAATTTTCCAGCATCTTCTTCTATATGAATTCTAGTTAGACCTATTTTTTTCTTGCCATTTTCTGTTTCAATTTCTACATATCCATGTTCACACAATGGTTTGTCAAATTGTGATATTTGATAAGCTTTTGGTAAGTCTGGATAAAAATAATTTTTTCTATCATTTTTACTATCTATTGAAATTTCACAATTAGTTGACAAACCTTCTTTTACAGCATATTCAACAACTTTTTCGTTTAGTAC
>JAAWEC010000024.1 GCA_022794095.1 Clostridia bacterium | reverse complement strand
TCTTTTAATCTTTGCATTGCCATTTTATCTGTTTTTAAATCAATTCCATTTGACTTTTTAAATTCATCTACTAAATAATTGATAATTGCTTCATCAAAGTCATCTCCTCCAAGTTTTGTATTACCATTAGTTGCTAAAACTTCAAATACACCATCACCAATATCTAGGATAGAAACGTCGAAAGTTCCTCCACCTAAATCGTAAATCATAATTTTTTGGTCTTGTTCTTTATCCATTCCATAAGCAAGTGATGCTGCTGTTGGTTCATTTATAATTCTTAATACTTCAAGACCTGCAATTTTACCAGCATCTTTAGTTGCTTGTCTTTGGCTATCACTAAAGTAAGCTGGAACAGTGATAACTGCTTGTGTAACTTTTTGTCCTAAATAATTTTCAGCATCTGTTTTTAATTTTTGTAAAATCATAGCTGATATTTCTTGTGGTGAAAATTTATCACCTTCTATATTTACTTTTTCATTAGTTCCCATTTTCCTTTTAATTGATATAACAGTATTATCTGGATTTGTTACAGCTTGACGTTTTGCAATTTGCCCAACTAATCTTTCTCCATTTTTTGAAAAAGCTACAACAGATGGTGTAGTTCTATTTCCTTCTGCATTTGGTATAACTACTGGTTCTCCACCTTCCATAACTGCTACACATGAATTTGTTGTTCCTAAGTCAATTCCTATAATTTTTCCCATTTTTAAATCCTCCCTTTGATGATTTTTGGGACGGAGACAAAAATCATCATTTTGTATCTATTTTATTTTTATACTTAATGGCATTTTCCGTCCAATTTGCCATCTTAAAAATTAATAACAATTTGTTCTATATCTTTGTTTTAGTTGGCTACAACAACCATAGAGTGACGCACAACTCTCGAACCTATTTTATATCCTTTTCTGTATTCTTGTACTATCTCTTTTTCACCTTTTGTATCATCTTGAACACTACTAACTGCCTCATGAAGTTCAGGATCAAAAGTTTCCCCAACAGTCTTTATTTCTTCTACACCTTTAGATTTTAATACATCTTGAAATTGTTTTAATACAAGTTCTATTCCTTTTTTATATTCTTCATCTCCTGTTTGAACTTTAACTGCATTTTCTAAATTATCCAATACTGGTAAAATAACTTCAACCACATCTGAAAGAATAGAATTATAAAGTCCATCTCTTTCTTTACTACTTCTTTTTTTAAAATTTTCAAACTCTGCTAAAATCCTTTTGTATCTGTCTTCTAATTCTTCAAAATCCTGTTTTGGTACTACATCTTTGCAATTTTCGCTATTTGTAGTTTCTTCCATTTCTTCTACTTTTTCTTTGTTTTCCTCTTCCATTTCTTCCTCCTTACAAATTATTTAGGTTTTCAAATAACCTTAATTATCATTTAGTTTTTTGTTAATATATTTCATAACAGATATTACTTTTGAATAATCCATCCTTTTTGGTCCAATAATTCCAATTGTTCCTAATTCTTTGCCATTTACTTTATGTTTAAAAGTAACTACGCTAAAATCCTTTAATTCTTGTTTTTCGTTTTCCTCTCCTATATAGACATTAATGTCTTCAGCAAACCCTGTGTTTAACATATCTGCCACTAATTCTTTTGTATCTAATATGTTTACAAAATTTTTGGCTACCTCTAAACTATTGAATTCTGGCAAATCAAAAGATTTATTAGTTCCCTCTAAATAGATTTTGTTATCTTCTTCTAATACTTTTTTAATTTGCTCTATAATAGGTTTTATAACGTTAACACTGTAAGTCATTTCATCATATAAATATTCTTCTAAAGGTCTGTCTATTGTTTCAATTGGTTGATTTTTTAATTTGTTGTTAAACATATAGTTCATTGTTTCTACTTGTTTTTCGCTAATGTCTTCATCAAATTTTATGATGGTTTCTTTGATTAGTCCGACTGTCTGTTAAAATAACTGCCATCATCATTCTTGTGCCTAGTAATACAAACTTTATTTCTTCAATTAATTGTGTTTTTGTTTTTGGACCTATTGATACTGTTGTATAATGTGTTACTTCTGATATGGTATTTGCTGTTATTTTTGTTAAGTCTTCTATTTCATTTACTTTTGTTTCTAACTTAGAACTAATATATTTTATTTCTTCTAAGCTTATGTCTTTGTCATTTATAAGTTCATCTACATAGTATCTATACCCTTTGGCTGATGGTATTCTTCCACTTGAGGTATGAGTTTTATCTAAAAAACCATTTTTTTCTAGTTCAGACATCTCGTTCCTGATGGTTGCACTACTACATTGTAATCCATGATTTTCTGTTAGTGCATTTGAACTTACTGGCTCTGCAGTGCTTATATATTCTTCTACAATGGCTTGCAAAACTCGCTTTTTTCTTTCATCTAACAACTTTTTCACCTCTTTTAGCACTCTTTTAGTTTGATTGCTAACTGCTTATATATTATACCCGTTTTTAGCACTTGTCAATAGATAGTGCTAATTTTTATTGTGAATTTTTTGTGAACACTATTAATCATGGTTAAAATCTTGTTATGCCTTTAAATTATTAATTATAAGTATTCTCAATTATTTTATTACTGCTAAAACTGTTGTACATACAACAATTCCTGCTATCATAATATATTTTTTCCAAGTAACTTTTTCTTTCAAAATAAATCTTGATGCCAAAATTGTTACTACTATACCACTTGTTTCTATAACTGATATAACAGAAATATTACCATCTAACATTGAAAATCTATTGAATATAGATGATGAAGAATCTAATAAAGATTGCACTATAAAATACTTTTTATTATTCATTTTTCTAATATCAATATAATTCCAATTTTTTGTTATCAAACAATATATTAGTACACCTATAATAATTATTACAGCATAATTAAAAATCACATATAACGGATTTTCAAAATGTGTAACATATATCTTGTTTAAAAAATTAGATGTTCCATTAAATAATAAAAATCCATACGAAAATAAAATTGCTTTCCTTTCTGATTTCTTATCTATTGTTGTGCTATTTTTTTCTTTTCCTTTTGCTACTAATATAGATAGAATTACTAATATTGCTGAAACCACTACTTGTAATGCAGTACAGTCTTCTTTTAAAATAATAATTCCTAATAAAAATGTAACAACAACTTTTGCTTTTTGTATTGACGTTGTGATAGCTACTTTTCCATATTTGGTTGATGCAATAAAACAATAAAATCCAATAGATTGCAAAATAACTCCTGGCAACATTTTTACAATATCTAACAAATTGAATTTTATTATGAATGATGGAAATATAATTAAACTTGTAATTAGCATAATTGAATGATATGAAATAAGTCCCATAATTGCTATTCTTTTGGGGTCATTATTTGAACATTTTTTCATTGCTATTGCTGTAAATCCATTAACAACTGTAGATAAAATACACCAATATAACCACATTTTTTTACTCCTTTTATTGTTATAATATTTTTACAAATGCTTTATCTCTGTTTTCATCATATCCTAGTTTTCTATATAATTCATGTGCTGGAAGCCTAGAAAATCTACTAAATAACCATATCTTACCCTTTTTCATTTTTTCTCTTACTAATTTTTCTGCTTCTTTCATTAGCTTAGTTCCAATCCCTTGTCTTCTGTATCTTTCTTCTACTAAAAAATCCCATATCATTGCTTCTTTTCCTGTTGGTATATCAAGGATATAAACTGTTACAGTTCCTACTATTTCATCATTTATATAATAACCTAATATATAAATATCTCTGTCTTTAATTTTTTCAAAAGATTTTTTATAATCTTTTTTGTCTAAATCTTTATTAAAAACATCTCTATATAATTCAAATAAAGTCTCAAAATCTCTTTCTTCTACTTCTTTTACTACTTCATTTCTTTCCATTGATTTTTCTCCTATTACAAAATTTCTGTATACATTCTAACATAAAAATCAAAAAAGTAAAACGAATAATTTTTATTTTTATGGTTACATTAAAAGAAAGTCAAAGGAGGATTTATTTATGGATAGTCCAGGATATATTTTAAACGAAATTAACAAAGGAATAAAAATGGGAATGGATTCTATTTCTAATGTTTCAGAAAAAGTACAAGACGATAACTTTAAACAAGATTTAAAATTTCAATATGATAAATACAATGACATTTTAAATAAAGTTAATAATGAATTATCAAAATATGATGATTTTCCAAAAGAATTGAACCCAATGCAAAAAGCTATGGGTTGGATGAGTGTTGAATTTAACACAATGGATGATAAAAGTAATTCTAAAATTGCAGAAATGATGCTACAAGGTACAAATATGGGAATTATTAAAGGTGTCAAATTACTAAATCACAATCCAAATACAGATGAACCTATTAAAAATATTTTAACTGAATTTGTTCAGTTTCAAGAAAACACTGTCGAACAACTAAAAAAATATTTGTAGGATTTGGTAGGATTTGGGGACGGCCCCATAATCCTACTTTTTATTTCTTGTTTCATTTTTACCACCCATATTCATCGAAATTAATATTATTTTTATAATCATATATAATTCTTTCTTCCATTTTTGCCATATTTTTTGGTAATTTTTCTATTTTGAACCAATTTACCTCTTCACATTTATCTGGTTCTGCATTTATTGGTTCTTCTTCATAGTGACTACATTGAAAAAAGAAATTAACATATTTTTTGTCTGCTTTTTTAAACATAACAGTTAAAAACGTTAAGTCTTCCTCTTTTATATTAATTCCGATTTCTTCTTTTGTTTCTCTTACCATTGCCTTTTTTAAAGATTCGTTTTCCTCTACATGTCCACATGGAAAAGCATAATTCCCATTTTCATAATCTGTATTTTTCCTTTTTATTAGCAACACCTTATCTTCTTTTTGCAACAGCAATCCTACTGTAACTTTACATTCTATTTTAGACATACTAACTACCTTTCTAGGATTTTGGGGCCGTCCCCAAATCCTACCTAAATTCTCTTTAAAGTTCTGTTATATATTTCTTCCATTTGTTGTTCATTTTGATTATAGCTTTCAGTTATTCTGTCTATTTCTCTTTCTTGAGCTTGTTTTTTGTTTTGCATATTTATCATATATGCACTAAGCATAACAGTTACAAACATACATATTACAAGTACAAATAAAGTAACAGACCCTCTTTCTCCTTTGTTTTTCATATTGTTTCTCTCCTATCTTCATATTTTTTTAACAACTCAAAAAATCTTTCTTCTTTTTCTTTTATCCCTTTAGAATCCTTAAATTTTATGCTTCCATTTCCTTGATTTAGCATTTTATTTTCTTCCAATACTTCTTTTAAATGTTTAGCAAGATTAGGTGCTCCATTAAAAAAAGTAACCCTTCCAAGTATCTCTTCTATTTCTTTTTGAATTAATGGATAATGTGTACAACCTAGTACCACATTTTCTACTTTTCCCTTATAGTCACTTAATTGCTCTTTTAAATATTTTCTAATTTCCTCTATATTTCCATTTTCTATTCTATCTGCTAAACCACTACAAGCTAGAAGATATGTTTTGTGATTATTATATTTTTCAAGTAATAAGTTGAATTTTTCACTTTTGATTGTCCCCTTTGTTGCCATTACTAAAGTTGATTTATCATAAGCATAATCATATACCATTTTATAAGCTGGTTCTATTGCAATAAATGGTATATTTCTATATTTATTTCTTAAAAAGTTTGCTGCCTTACTGCTTGCAGTATTACATGCAATAACAATTGCTTTACACTCTTCTTGTATAAAATCTTTTACAATATTATCACAAAATTTTTGTATTTGCTCATCTGTTTTATCTCCATAAGGATTATTTTTAGAATCACTATAATATATATAATCTTCATTTGGTAAAACCTTGATTATTTCTCCGTAATACTGTTATTCCACCAATTCCAGAATCAAAAACCCCTATTTTTCCGTTTTGGTTTCATTTGTTTTCTCTCTTTCTTTTGAAAATAATTTTTTCACTTTTTGACCCTTTTGTTATGTTATAGAAAAGTTCTTTAATGTATTATTTTTCCTCTATTTTCTGTATATTAGGATTAAATGCTATTATACTTTGGAAAATTGTTGGAAAGAATAATAACCCAAAACCAAACAATGCTCCTCTTCCAAATTCTTTTGCTAAACAAAATCTTTTCATAATAGCAATGACAATCATTGCAAACCATCCTAAAACTGGTAATAGCCAAAATAGCATAAGAAAAGGTGATAATCCACAAACTTGATACATTGTTATTTGTCTATATAATGGTATAATTGCTGCCCACCCTGGTTTTCCTGCTTTTGTATATATAATCCAACGAAGAACAGTTCCATATATAAATAATACAACAAAAACTTTTAAAACTGCTTTTACAATTTTATTTGCTAATAATACTTTGATTATTATTTCAAATAGTTTTTCATTTGGAGTTTGAGAAATTACATTAGTTACAATTTCATTGCTTGTATATCCTTCATTTATCTTTTCCTTAACATCTTCTATATCAATATCATTTTCTATTATGTCTCTTATACTTGCTTCATCTGTTGTCCTTACAAAATTAGCACCAGCCGAAATAGCTTCTTTATTTATTCCTTGTTCTTGTAATTGCTCACTATTTTCCTCTATCATATTTGCAATTTCCTCATTTGAATATTGCTTTGTTATTTCATCATATATTTTCAAAATATCTTCTTTTGAAATATCATTTATATCAATGTTCCTAGCATAATATTCAAGTTGTTCTTCTAATAATTCTTTAGATGCTTTAGCTTGTACATGTCCATTAATTACAAATACTAATACACTTAATGTAAATGCTACAATTAAGCATTTTTTAAATAATTTCATTTCCTATTTCATTCCTTCCAATTTTTATTATTATATATCTAATTATTTTAAAAAACAAGCTAATTTTTATATTTATTCTTCAGCTTTTTCAAAATATAAAATTTTTATAATATCAACACATTTTACTCAAACTTTCTAAAGCAATTTTGGAGGCAAACAAACACAGAACATGCAAAACAAAATATCATCTAATAAAATTTGTTGATATTATTGTCTCATTTTTTGGTTTTTCTATACCTGCTTTTTCTCCTGCTTCTATTGATTTTAACAACCATGCCATATTATTTCCTAAAGTCCTCATTGTTTGCATACCTTCTTCATCTTTTTTCACTTCTTCTGGATTTGTTCCATGAACCATATTCCAATATTGTGATGATACAATTGGCATATTACTAATACCAAAATATTTGTTAATTTCATCTAATGTTGCTGTTGCTCCTCCTCTTCTACAACTTGCTATGCCACAGGCTGGTTTATTACTAAATAAATTTCTTCTGCCATAAAAAACTCTATCCATAAAAGATGATAACATTCCAGAACTTGCTGCAAAATGTACTGGTGTTCCAAAAATAAATCCATCTGTATTTGGCACTTTTTCTAAAAATTCATTTACTTTATCTTTAATAAAACATTTCCCTGTTTTTAAGCAATTCCCACAACCAATGCAACCAGATACAGGTTTATTTCCTATCCAAAAAATCTCTGTTTCTATTCCATTTTTATTTAAACTGCTCTCAACTTCTTTTAATGCAGTATATGTACATCCCTTTTCATGTGGACTTCCATTAACTAATAAAACTTTCATATTTCATTCCTTTCTAAATCACAAATTTGGTTAGAAAAGATTTAAACTTAGTTTATTGTCACTTTTCTTTCCTTAAACCATATTATTACCATTTGATACATTCTATTCTTTATACATTTATTATTTTACTATATTTTTTTATAAATTACTATATTTTCATAAATTTATTTCTCTATTCATATTAAGTCAAATCGGCTTTTAAAATTTTTCGGGCAATTCGTATCGTTAGTGGATACAATGTTGGCATTTTTTCTTATACAATTATAAAAAATACCTATGAAAGGATTTCTATATATGTATCAATCTACTAATTACAACGGCAAATTAAATGTTTCTAGTAAGAAAATTAGAGAACTAAGAATAAAGAACAACTTATCTTTATCAAGATTATCCACAAAACTTGCTCTTATGGGAATTGATATTACAAAACCCTCCCTGCATAAACTAGAAACAGGAAAAAGAGTTTTAAAAGATTACGAATTATTTGCTTTATGTCATATTTTTGAAGTTCCTGTCGAAGAATTACTAGATGACTTCATTAACCAACTTAAAATTGAAGATGTTGTTTAAAAATTTTTGTCAAAAAATTTATTTATTATTTTATGTCTATTACTTAACTTCTATTTAAATAAATACGTCTAACTTCCTTTCAAAAATCTATATTTATCCATTTAACATATTAGAAAGTCAGAATTAATTTCCTAATATTCAAAAAATTTAAAAACTTTGTCAAATTCCCTTGAATTTCTTTTGTTTTTAGTATAAGATAGAAAAGAAATTATGAGATTACATAGGAGGAATATAATGCCAAGAAAAACAAAAGAACAAAATAAAATAGAAAATGAAAACGAAACAAAAAAAACAACCACTCAAACCAAAAAAACTTCCAATAAAAAAACTGCATCTACAAAAAAAGAAACTACTAAAATCGCAACAAAAAAAACAAATACAAAAGCTACACCAACTAAAAATGCACCCAAAGCATCTTCTTCATCAAAAAATAAAACAAAATCCACAACTAAAAAAGTAGCAAAAACCACATCAAAATTAACTAAATCAGTAAAAAAAGAAACTACTTCCAGAAAAAAAGTAGAAATTGTAGAATATTATGACCTACCATATCGTTATAATCAAACTATTGTAAAAGTATTGGCACAAACTCCTACTAACTTATTTATTTATTGGGATATTTCTGACAAAGATAGAAAAAACTTTGAAAAACTGTATGGAGATGACTTTTTCCAAACTACTAAACCTATTTTAATAGTCCATAATGATACTTTAGGTTATAACTTCGAAGTAGAAATTAATGACTTTGCTAATAGCTGGTATTTACATGTATCAGATAGCAAATGTGACTACCGAATTGAACTTGGCAGACGTCCTATTACAAAAAATAACAAAACCAATAATATAGACTATATTTATGTTACAACTTCTAATGAGATAGAATCTCCTAATGATAGAATTTTATTCGATAAAAATCAAAAAATGGTTTACTTTAGAAATGTCAAAACTGGAAATCTAACAGCGAAAGAATTTACTTCCATTTCATTCATTAGAAATATGGGAAAAATATACAATATTTATGATTTATACAAAGAAATTTACCAAGATAACAATGTAGAAGATTTATACAATTTATCAAATCCATCTTCTATGATGAGACAGTAGGGACAGGTCTAATTTGTCTCATATAAAAACATAAATACAAAATGAGACATCTAAGACCTGTCCCTACTGTCTCATTTAAACAAAGGAGAATATAAAAATGCAAGAAAAAAAAGGATATGTAAGTTTTGTACTTCATGCCCACCTTCCATTTATTCATCATCCTGAAAGTGACGATTATTTAGAAGAATCCTGGCTATATGAAGCAATTTCCGAAACATATATTCCATTATTAATAAATTTTCAAAAACTAGTAGATGAGAATGTCAAATTTAGAATAACTATGTCTATGACACCTCCTCTACTTTCTATGTTAGATAATAAATTATTACAAAGAAAATATATTAAATATTTAAAACAATTAATTGAATTGTCAAAAAAAGAAGTAAAAAGAACTGCTGGTGATAAAAGATTAAACAAACTTTCCCACTATTATTTAGATAGATATTCAAATGATTTACATTTATTTAAAGATGTTTATAACTGTAATTTAATTGAAGCTTTTAAGCACTTCCAAGATATTGGTGTTTTAGAAATTATTACATGTGGTGCAACACATGGTTATTTCCCAATTTTATATGTAAATGAAAAAACTGTAAAAGCTCAAATTGCTGTTGGTGTACAAACTTATGAACGATACTTTGGCAAAAAGCCACGTGGTATTTGGCTTCCTGAATGTGGCTATGTTCCAGAGGCAGACAAATACTTAAAAGAGTTTGGAATTGACTATATTATTACAGAATCACATGGAATTTTATATGCAGACCCTACACCCGTTTATGGCACTTTTGCTCCAATTGTTTCTCCAAATGGTGTAATTGCATTTGGACGTGATATAGAATCATCTAGGCAAGTTTGGAGCTCTATTAATGGTTATCCAGGTGATTATAACTATCGTGAATTTTATCGTGACATTGGATATGAAGCTGATTATGATTATATAAAACCTTATATTGCTCACAATGGTGTTAGAGTTCATACTGGAATTAAGTATTATCGAATTACAGGTGATACAGATTTTAAAGATTATTACAACCCTAGGTGGGCTATGGATTCTGCAGAAAAACAAGCAGGTCATTTCTTAGATAGTAGAACTTCTCAAATAAATAATCTATCTAACTATATGGAAACACCTCCTATCATTCTTTGCCCTTATGATGCCGAGCTTTATGGTCATTGGTGGTATGAAGGACCTTATTGGTTATATATTTTATTTAAAAAAATACACTATGATGACTGCAACTTTGAACTTATTACTCCATCTGAATATATTGACAAATTTCCAAACATTCAAGTTGCTTCTCCATGTCGTTCTAGTTGGGGGGCTAATGGTTATAGTGAAGTATGGCTAAACCCTACTAATGACTATGCACATAGACATTTACATGTTGCAGGAGACAGAATGTGCGAACTTGCTTGGCTTTACCCTAATGCAAAAGGCCTTAAGAAAAAAGCTTTAAATCAATGTGCAAGAGAACTATTATTAGCACAAAGTAGTGATTGGCTATTTATAATTACTAATGGAACTATGGTTGACTATGCAAAAAAACGAATTAAAGACCATATTGGAAGATTTACAAAATTGTATTATCAAATAAAAGAAGATAAAATAGATGAAGAATTTTTGAAAGACATATCAAAAAAAGATTGTGTTTTTCCAGACATTGATTATATGATTTATTATTAGGATTTGGGTATAACCCCAAATTCTATTTTTATTGTATATAAAAAACATATTCTACACAAATTTGCTTTAGCAAATTTGGAAATAAACAAAGATTGATCATGCAAAGCAGTATAAAATGCCCAAAATTTTTAATCATACTCCTTTTGTTATCATAAGAACGTCCTTAAAATCACAAAATTTCCAAATTGTGCATACAATAATGTATAAGTTTTGAAATTTAGTAGATACTAGTTATTGAAAAATGGAGGTTTTTATCTATGAAATCAATATGTATTAAGACAAATAATTCTAAGTTACTAAAATATCTACTAAATGAGTTTAAATACATTGAATTAAAAAATGTGTATTTCTCAGAAAATGAATTTAAACTTTATAAAAATGTCATCATTCATTATTCTGGTGATAATGAGCCTCTTTTCTTATCTAAACTTTCTTCTATTTTGTGTTTTCTTGTTATTGATGAATTAGAAGAAGATTTACTAAAAAGATTGATTTTGCAGAATTATTTTTATTTTGAAAGCTTGGAAAGAGAAAAAATTCTTTCTATTTGTTTTAATATTATGGCAGATGATTTTTGTGAACTTTTTGATAAAAAGTTTAAACTTTTATATGATATTTTTTATGAATTTTTATCAAGTCATAAATCTATTATACTAAGTGGCTTTGTTAATTTTAGAATAAAAAAATACTTACTTCTTTTAGATGATATTGTAAATGAAGCTGTGAATAGTTTTGTAATTGAACAGGAATATTTAGAATTCATTTCTTTACTAAAATTGTATATTAATTCACAAGATTCAGAATGCGAATTGGTGCATATTGTTTTTTCATCTTCAGAAAGTGTGTTATTAGATAAAAATAAAAATTTGATTAATATTCAAGATGATATTTTTAAAGCAAAATATTTGAGTGATATTACTTTTTCTAGTAATGATTACATTTTAAATTCATTACTTACTTTACTACCTAAAAAAATTTATATTCATTTAATAAATGATTATATTGATGAATTTGTTAATACCTTACAACTGGTATTTGAAAATCGAGTAACTTTATGCACAGATTGCAATATTTGTAATTTGTATAAAAATAAAAGGAGCATGATTAAAAAACTTTGACCTATTAGCTTACTTTACATGCTCCTTCTTTGTTCATCTGCCAAATTTGCTTTAGCAATTTGTGTAGAATATATTTTTGTTGTATAGGTAAAATCTTCAATTTTCCCATAAAATAAAAAATGTACTTGTGACTAGCTAACAAATACATTTTTTTGATATTACAGAAAACTTGGTAATTTTCTGTTCGCTTTTTTGTTTGGTGGCTTCACCTGGAATCGAACCAGGGACACAGGGATTTTCAGTCCCTTGCTCTACCAACTGAGCTATAAAGCCATATGTAAGTTTATAAATAAAAAAATGGCGACCCGGAACGGGCTCGAACCGTCGACCTCTAGCGTGACAGGCTAGCGTTCTAACCAACTGAACTACCGGGCCATAAACCTCTAACT
>JAAWEC010000001.1 GCA_022794095.1 Clostridia bacterium | reverse complement strand
CAAGTTTTGATACAAGTAAAGTAACAAATATGGATGCAATGTTCTATAGATGTACAAATTTAACACAAATAAATGTATCAAATTTTGATACAAGTAAAGTAACAGATATGGCCTTAATGTTTCATAGTTGTACAAATTTGACAGAATTAAATGTAACAAGTTTTGATACAAGTAAAGTAACAAATATGGATGCAATGTTCTATAGATGTACAAATTTAACACAAATAAATGTATCAAATTTTGATACAAGTAAAGTAACAAATTTGCAAAATATGTTTGCAGGATGTGAAAAAATACCTAGTATAGACGTTTCAAACTTTGATACAAGAAATGCAACAAAAATGAGTTGGATGTTTGATGAATGTTTTCAATTAAAAACCATATATATAGGAGCAAATTGGATAATACCTTCAGGCAGTGTAGATGTGTGGTCAGGAGGTCAAACAATAATAAAAAAATAATATAAAACTAAATATTAAATAAGAGGGTTTCTATTTTAGGATACCCTCTATTATATAGAAAAAACGTAAACACAATATCAAATAAATTAAACTTTTTCCTTGTAATTTAATCATATTTATAGTAAAATGCCAATAGAAATAAATTATTTAAGGAAAAATGGAAAAATGAAATACATAAATAGCCCCAAATTAGAAAACTTAAAAATAAATAAAGACAATACATATATAGTAATTGACTTTGACAGAACCATAACAACAAAAGAAAGTAATGATTCTTGGAGTGTTAGTGGTCATTTATTAGGAAAAAAATTCGAAAAAGAAATAAATGAAGCATACCAAAAATACAGACCAATTGAAATTGATTATAAAATACCAATAAATGAAAAAGAAGAAGCTATGAATACATGGTATACACAATGTATGGATTTATATTATAAATATGAATTAACAAAAGAAAAATTAATAAAATCTGTCAAAACAGGTGGGTTAATATATCGAAAAGGAGCTAAAGAATTCTTACGGAAAATTAGCAAAAGAAAAAATACCAGTTATAATTTTATCTGCTGGAATTGGAAATGTGATTGACCACTTTCTAAAAGATACAAACTGCTATTTTAACAATATATACATTATCAGCAATTTCATCGAATTTGATGAAATTGGAAAAGTTAAAAAATTTGATAATTCTAAAATAGTACATAGTTTAAATAAAACCATGGAAGGAAAAGTAAACGATACTATTTTAAATACAATAAAAGACAAAACATATAGAGTTCTAATAGGGGATTTAATAGAAGACCAAAACATGGTAGAACAATCTAAATGGGACAAAACTTTAAAAATTGGAATTTTAGAATTTGAAGAAGAAACTAACTTAAAAAAATATCAAGAAGCTTTTGATATTGTATTAACAAAAGAAGATGCTACATTTAACAAAATAGAAGAAATTTTATTTTAAATAGTTTACATACAAATAGTTACTATAAATTTTATAAAAGTATAACAAAGAAAGGAAGAAAAAAATGAAAAAATTTGGAAATGTATTATGGGGAATTGTTTTAATTGCAATAGGTCTAATTTTTGGACTAAATGCTTTAGGTCTAACAGCTATTAACATTTTCTTTAAAGGTTGGTGGACTCTATTTATTATAATACCAAGCTTTATTGAACTAATTAAAGGAAATAGTAAAATGTGGAGTTTTATATGGTTAACAATAGGAATTGCATTATTATTATGTGCACAAAATATTTTATCATTTAAAATTATTGGAAAATTAATATTCCCATTTATTTTAGTTATGATAGGAATTAGTATAATTTTTAAAGACACAATAGACAAAAAAGTTGGAGAAAAAATAAGAAAATTAAATACAAACAAAGGTGAATTTGAAGAATTTTGTGCTACCTTTGGTGAACAAAAAAGTAATTTTGCAGGACAAGAATTTAATGGAGCAAATTTAGATGCAGTATTTGGAGGTGTTGAGTTAGACCTTTCAAAAGCTATTATAAAAAAAGACCAAATAATAAATGCAAATGCAATATTTGGAGGAATAGAAATATTTGTTCCAACAGGAGTTAATATAAAAGTAAAATCAACACCAATTTTTGGTGGAGTTAGCAATAAAACAAGAGTAGAATATAATGAAAGTTTGCCAACACTTTACATTAATGGAACAGCCTTATTTGGAGGTGTAGAAATAAAATGACATCTTTACAAAAAGTAATTAAATATGGAGCAATTGTATTTGGAATTTATTTAAGTTTAACAATTATAGGAATCGTAATTTTTAGTATTACAGCCATTTTTGGAATAACAGCAGGAATAGAAATGTTTAATGAAGATATAAAAGAAGATGTTGTAATAACTAAATGGGAGCAAGAATATTCTAATATTACTAATTTAGACATTGACTTAAAAATATGTGAATTAGATATAAAAAAGGGAGATAGATTAAAAGTAGATGTTTCCAATGTTTCAGATGAATTTGAATGTCGAGTAGATGGAAACGAATTAAAAATAAAAGATAAAAAAATAATTAGAGGTTTTTGGAATATAGAAAAAGAACATCCTAAAATTACTATATATATCCCTGAAACAATAACATTTGAACAAATAAATATTGAAACAGGAATGAATGACACAAATATTGAATATTTAAAGGCAAATACAATAAAATTAGAAATGGGAGTAGGAAGATATAGAATAGATAATTTAATTGCAAATAATGCAAATATAAAAGCAGGAGCTGGAGAAGCAATTATTGCAGATGGAAGTATTGGAGAATTAAAATTAGATGGTGGAATTGGCAAATTAGAAGTAAATAGCAAAATTTTAGAAAATTCGAAAATCGCATGTGGTATTGGCAAAATGGAATTAAACTTAATTGGTACACAAACAGATTACAAAATTGATGCAGAAAGTGGAATTGGAAATTTTGTGGTAAATAATCAAAGAATATCACGGAAGCCAAACAATTGGAAATGGTAAAGCTACTATTAAAATTGATAGTGGAGTAGGAGAAACAATAGTTAATTTTGTAGATGAAATTTAGCTGTGAATAATAAGTATAGGAAGAGGGATATTATGAAAAAAATTGCAATTTTTGGTTCAACAGGTTCTATTGGAGAAAGTACATTAAATGTAGTTAGAGAAAACCATGAGGAATTTAGAGTAGTAACATTGGTTGCTGGAAAAAATATTAACAAATTAAAAGAGCAAATTGAGGAATTTAAACCCAAAAATGTGTATATTATAGAGAAAGAAAATGCTAAAAAAATAAAAGAAGAGTACCCAGAATTGCAAGTATACTATGGAGAAGAGGGTATGGAAGATATATCACAATTAACAGATTTTGATATATCTGTATCTGCTTTAGTTGGAATAGCAGGTTTAAAACCAACTTATAATATGATAAAAAATGGAAAAACGGTAGCATTAGCTAATAAAGAGGTGCTAGTAGCTGGTGGAAAATTAATTATGGATACAGCTAAAAAATATAATGCAACTTTATTAACAGTAGACAGCGAACATAGTGCTATAATGCAATGTTTACAAGGAGAAAAGCAAAATAAAATAGATAAAATTTTGTTAACAGCTTCTCGGAGGGCCATTTTTTGACAAAGAAATAACAGATGAAATAACAGTAGAACAAGCTTTAAATCATCCTACTTGGAAAATGGGACCAAAAGTAACAATAGATTCTTCAACCATGATGAACAAAGGGTTTGAAGTAATTGAAGCAAAATGGTTATTTGATGTTGAGCCAAGCCAAATACAAGTTGTTGTACATAGAAAAAGTATTGTACATTCTATGGTACAGTTCCAAGATGGAACAATTATGGCAAATTTAGGACCAAAATCAATGCAAATACCAATTGCATATGCCTTAAATTACCCAAATAGATTAGTAAATAACATACAAAAAATTGATTTATTCGAAATTAAAGATTTAGTTTTTGAAAAGCCAAATTTAGAAAAATTTGATTGCTTAAGACTAGCTTTTGAAGCAATTAAAAAGGGGCATAGCTACCAAGTAGCATTAAATGCAACAAATGAAGTTTTAGTAGATGCTTTTCTAAATAAAAAGATAACTTATACTCGGAATTCCGAAAGGAATTGAAAAAATGCTACAAAAAGATTATCCAAAAGAATTAAACACAGTAGAAGAAATCTTAGAATTAGATAAAAAGGTAAAAGAAGAAACTAGGAAAATATTGACTTTAAATTGAAATATTTATTCATTGAAAGGAAAAACTTGCTTTGGGGCGAAATATCTAACTTGATAATTTCTTGTATGACAGCAAAAACAAAAGGAGCATGATTAAAATTTTTGACCTTTTAGATTACTTTACATGCTCCGTCTTTGTTTGTCTTTATTTTTCATCTTTATTTATTTTCATATTATCCCCATAGCGTTTTATTTTTTGAGTTGTGGTTTTTTCAAACTCATTATCACGAATACCAAAACTCTTAATATGTTTGTAATTAGGCAACTTTTTATTTACATTTGCAACACTATCAGAAATAATCTTCCATAATTCCTCTTTTGTAGGAACAGAACCTTTTAAATATTCTGTAATTGCCTCTATATTAGGGTAAATTTGAGCATTTATATATGTTTCATCATCATCATCTTTGTGGATTCCCAAAACAAGAGCTTCTGAAATCAAAGGATTATCATTTAAATAATACTCAACCTCTTCTGGATAAATATTTTTTCCGTTTTTTGTAACAATAACACTTTTGCATCTCCCTGTAATATATAAATATCCATTTTCATCAATTTTGCCTAAATCTCCAGTATGAAACCAACCATCAATAATAGTTTCTTTAGTTTTTTGTTCATCTTCATAATATCCAAGCATAACATTTGGACCTTTTACTAAAATTTCTCCAACACCTTCAGTATTTGGGTTATCAATTTTATATTCTACATTTGGAATAGGAAGTCCGAGCTGCATCATCTTTTTGGAAAAAGTCAGTATTTCCAGCAACTAGGGGAGAACATTCTGTTAATCCATAACCTTGTAGAGTCATAAGTTTTAAAGCTTTAAAATCTGCTACAATTTCTGGGTTGGCAGCAGCAGCACCTACAATAAAAACACGAAGTCTTCCACCTAAAGTGTTTTTTACCTTATTTCTTACAATCTTTTTTAAATAAAAAGGTAAATTATAAAAAGGATTTCCATCAGGTTTTTTGTATTTTTCAGGTAATGATTTATTCATATTTTTTACAATGTTTTTATGAACATTTTCTAATAGTAAAGGCACACATAAAACAACAGATGGATGAAACTCTCCAAGATTTTTTGTAATATATCTTAAGCCCTCACAATGAGCTATACTTGCACCACTATAAATAGGTAACAAAAAACCTAAAGTACATTCATAAGTATGGTGTAAAGGCAAAATAGAGAAAAATAAATCACTTCTTTTTACTTTTACAATACCATAAGTTGATAAAATATTTGAGCATATATTTCTTTGTGACAAACAAACTCCTTTTGCATTTCCTGTAGTTCCAGAGGTAAAAAGCAAAATACGCATTTCATCTGGGTTAATTTCAATTTTATCAAAATCATCTTTTCCGTTTTCATAGAAATCTTTACCAGCTAACAATAAGCTTTCAAAAGAAGTTGTATCTTTTTTATCAAAAGGTACAAAAACTGTATTTTGATTTTTTAATTTATGCCTGTTTTCTAAAATAGTATCTAAATGTTTGCTGTCACCTAAAATACATACAGTTTCAGAAACATTCATAAAATTAATAACATCATCATTGTGTAATTCTTTATCAATAGGCACTACGATACCAACAATACTGGCTGCTAAGTAAGAAACACACCAATAATAACTGTTTTTTCCAATAACTGCAATGCGTTTATTTAAAAAGCCCTTTTCTAATAAACTTGTCCCAAGATTAACAATATCGTTTTTAAATTGTGCATAAGTAATAGAAATTATATTTCCATTCTCATCTTTAGTTTTAAAGGCAGTTCTTGAACGATAGATGTCACAAGATCTATACAACATATCTTTAAAATTTGTAACTTCTTCTGTTTTGTGATATTTAGTTTTTAGTTGTTCAGCTATGGAAAGATTTTTTTTCATTTTTAAAATTCTCCTTTTTTGGTATAGTTAATTGGTTAATTTTATTACAAAAGTCATAATAGTTTTTATTGATAGCGATAAAATACAAAATTAGTATTTTGAGTTACGTTTAAACTGCCATCATAAATTGATTTACCATTATTTTCTAAAGGAATATCAATAAACACTGTAACTTTAAATTCTTCATCTAAATTATTGGTAATATATATATCAAAAGAAAGTTTACTACTTATTGTATCTAATCCAATAGTACATCTTTTAAGAAGAGAACCATCATATGTAATAGGTGTACTTGTATCTGTTATTGTATAATCTGTTTTGATATTTTGATTTACATAGCTAAGTGTTAAGGGATTTGCTAAATTGTTGTATAATATAGGTGTATCTAAATTAGCTTCATCTTCTGATGTAACTGTAAAATCTAAACTTTCTACTATTTCATTTTCTGGAACAAAATCACTTTTTGCAAATTGGTTTAATGGTTTGAAAAATAACTTAGGTTCACCAACTTGTGGGTTAGGTGAAAATTGAACGTTTTTAATACATACTTTTTTAAAAGTATTTTCTAATGTTTTTTCTTCTTTAGAGGAATTATTAATAAAAATTGCTATATCTGTGTATTGGTATAAATTTTCAATTGTAAAATTAGAAACAGAGCCAGTTTTATTTTTAGCATCACAATTACTAAATAAAACAATTTTATTAACTTGAAAAACTGTTTTATCATTTTTATTGGCAAATGGCAAAATATCTTTTTCAAAATTCATTTTAATAACGTATTTTTGAAATAGCAAATAAGCCAACACAAAAACAACAATAAAAAGAATAAAAACAATTATAGTTAGTATCTTTTTTTTCCTGTCCATAAATTTCCTCCTTTTAAATCCTATATATCATAGTACAAAAATCAAATAAAATCAAGTAAAGTTTTTAAATGAGACATTTTAGACCTGTCCCTACTGTCTCATTTTAAAATTCCAAATTTATTCATTGACAAAAAATTAGTAAAAAGGTAAAATAATACTAGAATAAATTTAAGAGGTTATAAGTAATGAATAAAAAAGCGAAAGATAAGGCCAAAAGGCAACAAAAAGTACAAATGAAAATTACGCTAAAAAATGTTATTACCTTTTTAGCTTTTGTTATTAGTGTATTATATTTAATTATATTTTATAACTATTATTTTGGACAAAGTAGTGTTTATGCTTCAGGAACAATAGATTTAGCAAACACCAAAAATATAAAAATAAGTGGAGCTAAGAAAATAAATATAGAAGAAATTATTAATGAGAACCAGAAGAATGGACAAAAAGAGGAGTATTCAATTGAAGAAGCTACATTGGAATACATAACAAAATATAAGGATAATAATAAATTACCCAAAGGTACTCTGCAAGTTGTTCAAGAGGGAAGAGAGGGTAAACAAGAAATCACAACAAAACGAATTTATCAAAATGGTGAACTAATAAATGAAGAACAAGTTTCTTGTAAAATAACCAAAGCTTCTGTAAATAAAATTGTAGAAGTCGGAACAGCTAATTATGAAAGTAATTACAAAGTAAAAGTAGGAGACACCTTGTATGTAACATCAGATAGGTTGACAGTTAGAGTAGAACCAGAAGAACAATCACAGAAAATAGCAACATTAGCAAAAGATGATGAATTAAAATTATTAGAAATAAGAAATGACTGGTATAAAATCACAAGTAATAGTATTATTGGTTATGTTAAGGCAGAAAGCACAACATATATTGATAATACACAAAAACAACAAGAAGTTGAAAATAAAAATACAAATAAAATAGAACCATTAAGTTTTGATATGGCTTTAAATAAGCCAAGTGGATTGTCTTTAGAACAATTTAGAAAAGTATTGAAAGATAGCAAAGACACAAATAAAATTTTTGAACAAAATGCTAAATACTTTTATTACATAGAACAACAATATAATATTAATGGAATTTTTGTAGCTTCAGTAGGAATTCATGAAAGTGGCTGGGGAAGTTCAAAAATTGCAAAAGACAAAAATAATTTATTTGGATATGGAGCTTATGATTCAAACCCATATAATGGAGCATATAGTTTTTCAAGTTATTCAGAAAGTATAGACTTACTTGCCAGAGTATTTGTAAAATATTATATAAATCCAAAAGGAACATCTATATATGGTGGAGAAA
This sequence comes from Clostridia bacterium, assembly GCA_022794095.1. Lineage (GTDB taxonomy): Bacteria > Bacillota > Clostridia > TANB77 > CAG-508 > CAG-269. The sequence continues at coordinate 3,743 of JAAWEC010000001.1, read as the reverse complement.
AAGCAGTTGGAACTTATTATAACGGACCAACACTAACAGGAATAAACAAAAAATATGCCACAGATAAGAATTGGGCAAATGGAGTTTTTGCTCATATGAAATATTTATACAATAAATTGTAAAAAATTCTTGCTATTTTTTACAATTTATTGTATGATATTTAAGTGAAGAATAAAAGGGCAAGAATATAATAAGATTTTAGAAAAAAGCAAGACCTAAAAAAAGTGGCACAAAGTTGAAAATTAATTCTATATCCAACATAATTTGTGCTACCTAGGAAGGAATGAGATTAAATATGAAAAAAGGAATAATAGTACTAACACTTATCATGCTAATTATAGGAATATTTTTCATAGCTAATAAGTCATATGCAGAAGAAAAAGCTATTGATGAAAAAACAGAAAGTAAAATTGTTGAAATCAAAGACAGTAACCTAAAATCATTAGAGGACTACAAAGTTAAATATGGTTCAGAAAGTTATGGAACAGTTGCTTATATTTTAAATCTTGTACGTATTTATAGTATACCAATATGCTTTTTAGGAATTGCCGTTGGAGCCATTCATCAATATGTAATTGGTATTAGAAAATTAGACACATTAGAAAGAGGAATGGCGTTTATTGTAACTTGTGTAACACTTTTAATTATATGCCAAATTTTACCACTTGCATTTGCAATTTTTGTAAAATTTGGGAGGGGGTAACAAATGAAAGTTTTATTTGCTGTAAGTAATGAGGAAATATCAGAATCTATTGTTAAGAAATATCAAAAAGAATACAAACAAATTATTTCTTACAAAAATGTATATTACTTTAACGCAATATTAAAGGAATTACAAAAAGACAAAACTTATGATAGAGTTGTCATAAGTGAAGATTTAGAGGCTTTCACACATACACAATATGACCAAATCGACAAATTTATATTTGAAAAATTAGATAGTATTAGTGACGAAGCTTCTAATGTTAGAGGAAACGATACACCTATTATTTTAATATGTTCTGATAGAAGGACAAAATCTGAACCAATGCTAGTAAAAATGTTTGGAATTGGTATTTATAATGCTATCATTGGAAATGATAGAAGTGTAGATGAAGTATGTAGATTAATAAACAGACCACGTACAAAAAAAGAAGCCAAAGTTTATTACAAAATTGATACAGAAGATGTTAATTACCAAGCAGAAAATGAAAATGATGTAAGTGAAATGGAAATTCAAAATATTGTAGCACATTATAAAAGATTAGGAAAAAATGAAGATAGATATATAGACAGTTTCAACAATATAGCAGCACAATATAATGACACACAATTAAGAATTATCACTAAATTTTTACCATTAAATGTACGTGCAGTATTAGAAGAAAAATCACCTAAATATCAACAAATCATGTCATTTAATAATAGTGTTTCAGACAAATTACGAAAAGGTAATGAAGATGAAGAAGATGGACCAAGTCAAATCTTATTAAAATCACAAAATAAAGATAACATACTTTCAAAACCAGTTGTAATACCATCAGCTATTGACATGAGTGGAAATAGGAAACTAGCAAAACATAAACCAAATAATATTGAGCAAGCTGTGCAACCAAGACCTGTAATGCAACAACCTAAGGCAGTTACACCAGAACCTATTATGCAACAAGTCAAACCAGTAATAAAAGAACAAATTGCACAACCACAACAATTAGAACCAAAATTTGAAGACTTCGAAGACTTTGAAGAAATTGAAGAACCAATATCAAAACCAATACCAGAACCAATAATAGAGGGATTAGACGATTTTGAAACATTTGAAGAAAAACAAGTACAAGAACCAGTTATAGAAGAGTTAGTACAAAATGAGGAAAACGAATCTATACCAGTTACGCCAGTACAACCAGTAAAACGTGGAAGAGGAAGACCAAGAAAAAATCCTATTCCAAGTGATGAGCCACCAAAACCAAAGCGTGGAAGAGGAAGACCAAGAAAAAATCCACTTCCTGTACTTGAAGCACAAGAAACAATCCAAATGGAAGAAAACGTCTTACCAGGATTTGAAGAGGTTATTCAAGAACCACAGCCACAAATACAGCCATCAGCATCATCATTAGAATTTGAAAAAGATAATATATTACCTGAATTAGAAGAGCCAGAAGAAATGATATTACCAGGAATAGGTAAAGAACAAGAAGAAATGATATTACCAGGATTTGAAGAAATATCTGAGCCAATAATGCAAAATAACTTTGAACCTGAACCAATAATGCAAAACAATTTTGAGCCAGAATCAGTAATGCAAAATTATGTGCAACAACAACCGTTGTATTCAAACAATAGTGATAATGATGAAGAAGATGACGAAATATATGAAGAAATTGATTTAAGTCAATTACTTACACAAGATAAAAAAATTGCAAGTTTTGTAGGAACTAGCAAAAATGGAACATCATTTATTGTTAATAATATTGCAGAGTTAATGTCATCAATGGGAGTCAACACAGCAATACTAGATACAACACAAAATAGAAACTCTTATTATATCTATACAAAAAATGAAGAACCACTAAGAGAAATTGCAACACATAGTATAGAAAGGCTTAGTCAAGGAGTTGCAAAAGGAATTAATGTAAATAAAAATCTAACTGTTTACACATCATTACCTGATGAAAATAATGCAGTAAAACATGTTGACAAAATATTAGAGACATTACTACAAAATCATTCTTTAATATTAATAGATACAGACTTTGAAACACCAGATAGATATTTTAAGCAATCACAAGAAACATATTTAGTACAAAGTATGGACATCTTAACAATACAACCATTAACAGCATTTTTAAAACAATTGAAATCAAAAAATATTTTAGATGAAAAGAAACTAAGAATTGTATTAAATAAAGTTATAAAAATAAAAGGAATAAAAGATGCAACAATTATTGGTGGAATGGCATTTTATAATGACCCAGCCATGTCATTTATGACAGAACTATTTGATAGAGATAGAATAAAATACGTTTCTATTCCATTTGAAGAAGAAACATATATAAGATATTTAGAAGGAATTATTGAATGTGAAATTTCATCAAAAGGATATTCAAAAGTATTTACACAAACATTAAAAGAGTTAGGAAATATGATTTATCCAATGATAACAGCAGGAACACCTAGAAATAACAAAAACTATCAACCACCTTCAGTAAAAACAAATGGAGGATTTTCATCTAGTATGAATAGCACATTAGACAAAATGAGAGGATACTAATTATATAAAATAAGAGGAGGAAAAAAAGACGTGATAATTCTAGTTGTGGTAATCTTAGTTCTAATAGTATTAGGATTAGTTGTCTATAATGTAACAATACATAAAAAGATACAAAAATTTAAAAATATGAATCAAAAGATTACTAATTTATATGTCGTTCAAGACTTTATGAATGCAATAGGAGAAACATCGACAGTTGAACAAAAAATAAAGAAGATAAATGACATATTAATCGAAAGATATGAAATAAAATATTCAACTATTGTTGTATTTGATGGAGCAGAATATCAAGTAAAAGCATCAAATGTAGATGAAAAACATTGGAATGCATTAAAAGCACTGCAAAATGTAGATATGTTCAAAGATAGCATCCAATCTGCAACACCTAAATATGTAACAGTAAATAATGAAAATGAAAAACTTCCTTATAAAGAAATGTAATTTTGAAGAGCAAAATCAGCTAAATTTTTTCCTATAAAAATAGAAAATGTAT
>JAAWEC010000023.1 GCA_022794095.1 Clostridia bacterium | reverse complement strand
GTATTTCCTGGTACTAAGTTTCCTACTAGTGTTTCTTTTAGCACATTATAATATGTCATTGAATCAGAATACATTTTACCTTCAAATAGCATAAGGTCTGATACTTTAGTTCCTCTTATTTCAAAACCATACCATCTGTCATAATAAGTATATCCATATACAATTTCTTTTAATTTTCCACTATCAATTAATTCTTGTTGTATTTTGCTATTTAATATGTTGTTTTCCATAGTAAGTACACTATTTTCATCATTTTGTAATACTTTCATTGCAATTTCTCTTGCATTAACTTTTATAACGTCATTGTAATGGTCTTTGTACAATCTACTGTCTCCTGCTGTTGTTAGTGGGTCTAAATCTGTTGTATAATCAAGACCTTTCATGTATTCTTCTACAGTAGTTATCATGCTTCCCTCTTCTTTAATTGCATAATTGTCATAAGCATAATTTAAGTTTAGTTCTGGAATTTTATAAATTGCCACATTTTGTTGGAATTTTTCAAAGCTCACGTTATATTCTTTTACGCTATAATCTTCAAAGACTACTTTAATCGTTGTGATTTTTTGATAATCTTTTGAAGTAATATAGGTTATTAATTTTCCATTAGCATAAGGTAAGATATGCTTAATTGCTTTTGTACTTAATACATCCTCCGTTGGAATAGTTGCACCATCCATTACTAAAAATTTTGCGTCATAATATGGCATTAATTTATGCAAATTATGGTAAGTAACTAATTTATTTTTGTCAAATCCTGTTATCTTTTTAATTCTAGTATATTCTGGAATATACAACTTAGTATCACTTTCTTTTTCCACTACAATATCTTCTTTTTGAGCATCATTTTTTAAACCTGGTAATTTCTCATAAGAAGCATCTGTACAATCCCAAATTTCCTCACTAAATTTTGCTTCTTCTACAAAGAATTCCTTATTAATATTTGCTTTTGCTACTTTTTTTACTCTATTTCCAGAAGCATTTGAAATTAGTTCTGATTCTTCTAATTCATAGTTGTTAGCAGATGTCGCATTATATGTAGAACCACATATTTTATTTACTCCTGTTCCTGTACACAAACTAATATTATTTGTTAAAACAGTATTATTATTTCTTGCAAGACCTAGAATTCCTCCATTATTTTTTGCTTTTGTGTTATTTACAAATTCGATTTTAGCAATACAATTTGTTATAGTAGTTTGTGCATTTTCCCAAGCATCTCCTGCAATTCCACCAATTCCGTCTTTAGTAGAGGTAATAGATTCTATTATTCCCTCTGTATAGCAATTATTGATATTACTATTTTCAATTCTTCCAGCAAAAGCTGCTATTCTTATATGATTTGCTTTTATATGCATATTAGTTACACTACTTTGTTCTATTGTAGAACCTGATTGCAAATATCCTATCATACCAGCACTTTGGTCAGTACCTGTTGTCATATCTAATCCTTTAATATGCACATTTGTAATTGTTGTGTTTTGTGCAATATTAGCAATAGCTCCTCTACTATTTGCTCCCACTAAATTAACATTTTCTAAAGTAAGATTTTTAATTGTTGCTTCTCCTAATGTGTCAAATAATGGTTTATTTAAGTTATAAATTTTATATCCGTCTCCATCTAAAGTTCCTCTAAAAGTATCTGGTATAATGCTATTTCTTGTTACATCTAAATAAGATGCATCATAATTTTGTGTTAATTTAAATGTTCCTGTAGGATTTTTTTGTATTTCTGCAATTAATGTTTCAATACTTTTGTTGTGTGCTACTCCATCTTCAATTTTACTATAAGTTACTTTTAGTTTATTTTGCTTTTTACCATCTATGTATTGAATAACATTGTCATAATCTAATACAAAATCTAAATTCATGTCTTCTGTAATTTCATATTCTTTGATTTTTGTAAAGAACACTGGCATTCCTTTTGTTCTTACCTTTACAATATAATCATCTAAATGTCCTTTTAATTGTTCTTCTGTTATACTAGTTATTTCAGTTGTACTTGTTTCATTATATAAGCTTATTCCTATAATATCTTTTACTTCAAATAAACGTTCACTACTTACATTGATTCCTTCTGCCAATAATTTTTGTGCTACATATTCATTATCCCCTGTTGTAATTTGGTTTGTATCTAAGTCATAATCTACTAATATTTCTATTTCGTATTCTTCACAAACCCCTTTTGGGAAACTAATTTCTGTCATATTACGATTAAATGGTTCTTGTTTTACAATTTCTCCATTTTCATCTGAAATTTTAATTGTTCCTCCTGTTATTGTATTTTCAGTGTCATTTACTACAAAATTTACTTTTATTGATTTATTTTGTTCATCTTCTGTAAATCCAAATCCTGTAATTGTTGGTCTTAATTTTAAAATCCCTACTTTTGTTACATTATTTTCAGTTAATTCAATTTCTTTTGTATTATCTAAAATTAATTTTTCTATTGTAATAGTTTTTGGTCCAAAACTAGAAACTACTGGTATTTTTGTTTTGTAAGTTGTTTCATGTTTTTCTAGGTCATAAGTTTTTCCATTGATAACAGCTTTTACAGGATAAAATGCTGTTGTATTAGTACTATCAAAACTTATAGTTACATCTTCTCCTCTTTCTAAGTACTTACTTTCTGTTTCTCCTCTATAAGTTTTTAAATTACTTATACTTAATTGATAATCAGCAATTAATTGTATTGGTCTTCTTCTAAATTCTTCATCTTCTGCATAATTTTGATTTGTTTCTTCTGGTAACTCATTACTATCTCTATCATATGTCATTTTAGCAACAAGTGTATATTCTGTATTTAACTCTATGTTTTCTATGTCAAATGTAATATGCTCAGCATCAAATTCTTTAGTAGCAATACTTTTACCATCACTTTTTCTTACTAAATCTGCTTTTCCTCTAATAAATGCTTTGTCAGGATCTACGATATTTGCAGTTAAAGTAACTTTACGATTATTTATATCATCTACTTGCATGAAAGCTTCACTTGTTGGTTTGTCTTTTAAAACATCTACTTTAACACTACTTGGTGCTCTTGCTGTTAATTTTCCTTCAAAATAGAAATCAATACTTTCTAGGTTCAATACTCCTGGAGTTTGACCTACATTTAATGTAACAGAATATGTTTCGTTCTCATCATTATCAATATGTTTAGTTGCTACACATTTTAGGTTATTTACTACTATATGTGTAATTTCTAAGTCTTTCTTATTTGTTTCAATCTCATAAGTTAAAGTTACATTTTCATTTTTTTCAGGGTACTTTTTAGAAACATCTACTTTTTTAACTTTAACTATTGGTGCTGCTTCTACTTCTTCATCTAATAATTTTTCACCTGTATGAATATATTGACTATCATTTTCTAGTAATTGATAATTAGCAAATATTTTTATTTTGTAACTGTCTGGCATATTCATATTGCTTGTATCTAAAAGAGTATTTATATAATAGGTATTTTTAATTTCTTCTTCATTTTCTTTGTCTGTTAAATTTTCATCTACTAACCTATCTGTTAAATTTTGGCTTGTTATCTCATTATTTTGGTCATCGTATAATTTTATAACAAGGTCTGTGATTGCTTTATTTTCATCTTTTACATAAAGATAAATATTAAGTTGTTTTCCTTCTGGAATTTCATTTGCTCTAAATTTTGCAACAATTGGTGTATTTTTTATTATTTTTACTGTTACTTCTTGATTTACATCAAAGCTTTTTCCATTACTTAAAATAACTTTTTCTAATTTGATTTTTTGACTTCCTGTGTTAGTTAGTCCATCTAATATTATTTTATATTTACCATTTTCTACACTAACTTGATATTTTTTACCATTAACAATAGCTTCTTCTGGTATATAAGTAGTTGAATTACTACTATCAAATTTTAAAGTTATATGTTCATCAATTCTAAATTCTTCTCTTTTTTGTTCTTCTTGTTCTTGGTAATAGAAAGTTTCAAGGTTTGATACTTCAAAGTCATAGTTTACAACAAAACTCAAGTCTTTTTGTGTTAAAGTATTTCCTCTGTTGTCTTTCTCTATTTCTAATGTATCAGTATCTAAATTGTGTTCCATACATAATATAATTTGATACATTTTTCCTTCTTCTACTTGCACATTTATTTGATTATTTCCAGCTGTTACTTCTCCAGTTTTTATATAGTTTGGAGCTTCTTGTGCATTTTCATTTTCTTCTTGTTTTTCTTCAATTCTATATGTTCCTGATAAAAATGCTTTGTCTGGGTCTGCAACATCAAAAGATATATTTAACTCTCTTTTTTCAACATCTGGTTCTGCTTTCCAATTTTCAATTTTTGGTTGTTGTTTTAATACATCTACTTTAACAACCTCTTCTATTTTTACATCTTTTCCATTATTTAATTTTACTTTTTCTAGTTTGTATTCTTTTACACCACTAGTATTTCCTACTTTTATTTTAATTTCATACAAATTATCATTAGATTCATTTCTTTTTGTTTCATATTCTTGACCATTAATTGTAATGGTTTTAATATCTTCTCCATAATTTACATCAGCATCAAAACTTAATATTATTTCTTCTTCTTTTTCTGGATAATAATTATTAACTTTTAAGTCTCTTATTGATACTTCATAATTTAGTTTATTTTCTATTTTTTGGATAAGAATACTTAAATCTGTTACTGTAATTTCTCCATCATTATTCATATCTGCATTTTCTAGTATTTTTTTTGCTTCTTCTTCAGTCTTATTTTCTCCTAATTGCTTTATATGAGCTAAATGTAATTCAAGCAAATTGACATCTGCATAATTTATAGCTCCATCACCATTTAACTCTCCCTTCTGCGAAAAGGCTGTAACTACTCCATATACAGTTCCAATTAAAATTACAATAATAACTGATATCATAATGCTAATTTGTTTTTTCATTGTTTTCATTCCTTTCTTATTGGATTATTTTTTACTGCAAAAGTATACATACTAAAATTATAACAATTTTTTCTTTCCCTTTCAATATTATATTTTTTATTTTTTGATTTTTTCTACTTCAAACCTTACAGTTGCTTAAGGTTTTATCTCTAATTTTACAATTTGTTATCTTTTTTGAAACTTTTTTGCAATATTCTTTAATACATTTCTCCAATCTTCTGTCTCCGTAGAAAATATGTATTTTTATTGTATAGAAAAATCTTTGTTTCCTATACAATAAAAAACTCTCTAATTTATTTTATTAGAAAGATTTTTATTTATTAAATATTTTTTCAATTAACTGCTCCAACCAATTTCTTTCTTCTTCTACAATTACTTCCTCCGTAGAAGTTTCCACATAATCTTTTTTTGGTAACGCAACATATACTGTTTGTTTATTTGTTAATTTTTGCATACCCAATTTTTCTTTTGCTAACTTTTCAACTGTATTTATATTTAAACTATTTTCAATACTAACTTCTAATTGTTCATTTTCTTTTTTTATAGAAGCCAAATCTTTTTTTAAACTCTGCACTTTAGTAAATTGTTCATTTATTTGTGAGTTTCTATAACTTACAGTTAATAATAATATAAATATACCAACAACTACAAATGTTAATTTTATTTGCTTCTTTTTTTGTGCTTTTGATATTTTCACCTCTTGTCTTGGTAAATCTTCTACTACTCTTAACTTTTTCTTTCTTGGCTGTCTATTTGGATTTACTTGTTTTTTCCTTCTAATATCTGGTTCGACTTTTCTAGGACTTGTTTCATATTCATATCTACTACTTATCATAAGTTACTCACCTCACTTTCTCTTGTTTTTATTAAAATTTACTGTCTTTCAAAAATCCTAAGTTTTGCACTTTTGCTTCTTGAATTTTCTTCTAATTCTTCTATTGATGGAAGTATTGGTTTTTTTGTTATTATTTCTCCAAGAGTTTTTGCTCCACATACACAATATGGTAAATCACTTGGACATATGCATTTTCCTTTAGCATCTATAAAAGCTTTTTTTACTGCTCTATCTTCTAATGAATGAAAAGTTATAACACATAATCTTCCTTTTGATTTTAGAGCTTCTATACTATTTGTTATTGTTGTATATAATGGCTTTATTTCATTATTTACTTCAATTCTAATTGCCTGAAATGTTCTTTTGGCTGGATGTCCATCTTTTTGCTTTGATTTTGGAATAGAATTTTCTATAATTTCTACTAATTGTTTTGTTGTATCAATTTCTTTTTTTTCTCTTTCTTTGCAAATATTTCTAGCAATTTGTCTTGAAAATCTTTCCTCTCCATATTCGTATATTATATTTGCAAGTTCTTCTTCTTTATAAGTATTTATTACTATTTTTGCTGTTAGTTCTTGTGTTTTATCCATTCTCATATCTAAACTGTTTTCACCTAGATAACTAAATCCTCTATTTCTTTCATCTAGTTGATATGAAGAAACTCCTAAATCTAGCAAAATGCCATCTACTTTTTCTATATTTAATTGTTCTAATATTGTTTTTATATTATCATGATTATCATGAATATATTTTGCGTTTGAAAAGTCCTTTAATGTTTCTTTTGCTGCTTTTAGAGCTTCTTGGTCTCTGTCAATTCCAATTAACATACCTTCTGGAGATAACTTTTTTATAATTTCTTTACTGTGTCCGAGCTCCTCCAAGAGTTCCATCAATATAAATTCCATTTGGTTTTATATTAAGACCGTTCTATGCTTTCTTGTAACATAACTGATTTATGTTTAAATTCCATTTAATTACCTCTATTGTTTTTTAAAAGCTGGTAATCTACTTTTAAATTACCAGCCTAAGTTTTATTTTATTTCTTTTGTTTATTGGCAATTCACATTTGTATTTTAAAACTTTATCTTTAGTAATTTTTCTTCAGTTTTCCTTTTTTAGTTTTCTTTTGTCTTTTAGTTTTATTTTCTAGTTCTTTATCTTTAGTTATGTACTTAAAAAGTTATCTTTTGTTTTTTTGTCTTTTGTAATATCTTTAAAAAATTTATCTTTTGTTTTTTCTTCTTTTGTAAAAATTTTATTAAAATTTGTCTTTTGTATTTCTTTCTTTTGTATTTTATATAAACTTTTTCAAGTTATATACCAAGCATTGTCATATTTTCAGCAATTTCATCTGCTGAAATATTTTGGTCACAATTTTGCCATGTTTGTTTATCCCAAATTTCAAGTCTTGTTCCTACTCCTATTATAACTGCTTCTTTTTCTAAATTTGCAGCAGTTCTTAAGTTGTTTGGAATTAGAAATCTTCCTTGCTTGTCTATTTCACATTCTGTTGCTCCTGATAGGAAAAATCTAACAAAATTTCTGGCATTTTTATCTGAAAGTGGTAATGTTTTTAATTTGGTTTCAAAATTCAACCATTCATTTTGTGAAAACGCAAATAAACATCCATCTAATCCCTTTGTTACAATGAATTTTTCTCCCATATCTACTCTTAATTTTGATGGCATAATTAATCTACCTTTTGCATCTATGGAATGCTCGTATTCACCTATTAGCAAGCGTCTTCACCTCTCCCACTTTCACACCACTTCGTACCACTTTTCTCCACTTCACATAGATTTTAATACAACTTTTAATATTTTGCAAGCTTTTTTTGAAATTTTTTTAATTTTTTATTAATTTATTGTTACAGTTCTTAATTGAACTTTTTTTATCACTTATTTTAACTATTACTAAATAATATTAAAAATCTTAAAAGATACTTTCTTCATAGAATTTGTATTAGAACTTTTGGTGTTATGTGCTTTGTTTTTTCTTATTGACAGTTCGTTCTTTTTTCATTTTCTACTTGCTATACTTTTTATATAAAATATATGGAGGAAACTTTATGGATAGTCAAGAACAAATTTTAAGAAAAAACATAGGAAAAAGAATTAAATTGGCAAGAGCAAAGGCAGATTTTACACAAGAACAATTAGCTGAAAAGCTATCTTTATCACCTAGATATATTAGTCAATTGGAAAGAGGTATTGCATTTGGTAGTGCTACTACAATTATTAATGTTTGTAAAGCACTTAATATCAATTCAGATTTTTTATTTAGTGACTTAATTAATAATAAAACTCCTATTTTAGATAATCTTACTGATGACAAATTTTTGGAGATTTATCTAAAATTGAATTCTGACTATAAAGAAATAATATTTATTATTGCTAATGATTTATTAAAAAAACAAACAAAAGACGAAATGAAAACTAATGGTCAAAAGAAAAAAGAAGTATAATTAAGTTTTTCTTTTAGATTATTTTTCATACTTTGTCTTTATTTGTGTGCAAAATTTCGTAGAAATTTTCTGTAGTAAAAAAAATCCAAATTGTTAAATTTTTTAATCTACAATTTGGATTTATTTTTTTCTTAAATGTTTTCTAGTTTATTGTTGTGCTAGTTGGACCTGTTCCAACTACATTTTCTTGTAATGATCTCCATGTATTGCAACCAATAATCCCATCTGCAGCCAATCCTCTTGACCTTTGGTATGCAATTACAGCATTTTGTGTTCCAGAACCAAAAATTCCATCTAATCCATTTGTACGAAAACCTAGTGTGTTTAAGTCGTCTTGAGCTATTAGTACATAATTGCTTAAACTTCCTCTCCTAAGTGTTGGAAATCCCCCTGTTGAACAAGCTGGCTTTCCGAAAACGTTTATCAAAATGCACCCATGTAGGAGTTAATGAGATTGGCTCAACATAAGCCCATACTCCTGAATTATTTGCAGTTCTCCATAATGTATTTCTTTGTGCATTTGTTAAAGTTTGCCCTACATCAAAAGCTACTCCTGCATAATGTTGACTTTGATTTCCGATGACCGTCCCTCATATGGTCTTTTAAATGCAAATCCTACTGGTATCGGACCTCCATAAATATATCTTTGACTATTCCAACTTTGCATACACCTTTTTGTTGTCCATAAAATATTACTTTTACTAGAACCTCTAAATTCTCGTACTTTTAAAGTAGAATTTGTATTATATGGCATTGGTTCTGCTTCTCCCCTATAATAAGTTTCCATTCTATCTGTATCATTATTAAAAACAAGTATTTTCGCCACAGGTAATCCCCCTCTATTTTTTTGCTTTTTATATTATATGTGGCTTTAACATTTTTTGTTCGCCTGCCAAATTTGCTTTAGCAAATTTGTGTAAAATGTATTTTTTCTATACAACAAAAAAAGCAGATATTATCTACTTTCTTAAATCAAAAACAATTAATGGAACTTCCATTTCATTTCTAGTTAGACCGCAATGTGTTGCTTTCTTTTCATCTATTTGTCTCATTTCTCTTAATAAATGAGTACCTAACTATCTTTCTCCTTTTAAAATGCACCAAGTTCCAACTGCTTCTGGCAAATCCTTAAATGTGATTTTTTCTTTTGTAATAGGGTGTTCAATTGTAAGTTCATAAGCCCATAAAGCAATTTGTTTTCCTTGTCCTCTATTTCCATATTTTTGGTCTCCAAAAATACTATGACCAAAATTAGATAATTGTACCCTAATTTGATGATGTCTTCCTGTATGTAAATTGATTTCTAATAAACTTAGATTCTTTATTTCATTATATTTTAATACTTTATAATCGAGTTTTGCCAATTTTGCATTTTTCTTATCTCTACTTACAACACGACTCATATTAAGTCTTTCATCTTTATACAAATAATTTTCCAGTGTTCCTACTTGTTTTTCAATTTTTCCATCAACTACTGCTAGGTACTTCTTTTTAAAAATTTTGCTTCTTACTTGCTCACTTAATCTAGCCGCAGCTTTCGAAGTTTTTGCAAAAATCATAACTCCACCAACTGGCCTATCTAGTCTATGAACCAATCCTAAATACACATTTCCTGGCTTATTATACTTTTCTTTAATATATTGTTTTACTATTGTAAGCATATCCTCATCTTCCGTTTTATCTGCCTGTGACGGAACATTCGGCTTTTTTTCTACAACAATAATATGATTATCTTCAAATAATATTTTTAAATTTTGCATTTACTTTTCCCACCTAGCATAAATTCCACAAGGTAACACTAATTTTGAATTTTCCATTGGAAGCCCAATTTCTCCACATTCTAGCTTTCCCTTATATTTCTTATCCATAGTTACACTTAAAATGTTTTGTAGCACTGTGCTAGATATTCCTGTTGTGTAAGAATTAATTAAAAAGAATAGTGGATTATCTGATACTACTTGCAAACATAATTGTACTAAATCATATATATTTTCTTCAAATTGCCATACTTCGCCTTTTGCTCCCCTTCCATAAGATGGTGGATCCATTATGATTGCATCATATTTGTTTCCTCTTCTAATTTCTCTATTTACGAATTTTACAACATCATCTATAATAAAGCGAACTGGCTTATCTGCTAATTTAGAAGATGTTACATTTTCCTTTGCCCAAGTCGTCATACCTTTAGAACTATCAACGTGACATACTGCTGCTCCTGCTGATAAACAAGCCACAGTTGCTCCACCTGTATATGCAAACAAATTCAAAACCTTTATTTCTCTTTTACTAGGTTTTATTTTGTTAATCATCCAATCCCAATTAACAGCTTGCTCTGGGAAAAGCCCTGTATGTTTAAATCCCATTGGCTTAATATTAAAAGTTAAATTTTTATAGTGTATTTGCCAAGCCTTTGGCATCTTCTTTTTAAATTCCCAAGAACCACCACCTGTTTTACTCCTATGATATGTAGCATTTATTTCTTTCCATTTAGTTGGAAAACTTCTATCTTTCCAAATAATTTGTGGGTCTGGTCTTGCTAAAGTTATTTCTCCCCATCTCTCTAACTTTTGACCATCAGCCATATCTAAAATTTTATATTCTTTCCATTCATTTGCTATCTTCATATATTTTTTTAGTAATAAAAATACTACTATTCCTCCTTTTTAGAATACTAGTATTTTATCATATTTTATATATTTTGTAAAATTTTCATAAAATCACATATCATAATCAAATTACAGGTTGCAAACATCAAAAATGCAATAATTGTGGTTGTAATTAATTTGTGACTTTTAACCTTTTTGCACAACCTACTTGTCCAACTTTGCTTCTCTCCTTTTAATCGTTTAAGCTTAGTAGCATAACTAATTTGGAAAACCTCATCTTTTGCATATTCCATATTTTTATTCCCCTTTCATCTTTTTCCCTATATGTATATGCAAGGTTTTCCTAAAATATTCCTAAACTTTTCATATTTAATTTGTTACACTTTACATCTTAATAACAAATTTATTTTATTTTTTATCTAAATATAAATATTGATAAAGCTTGTTTTTTAGCCAAATATTTGTTATACTATTTATGTAGCTTTATGGTGGGCAATGCCCGTGTTTCAAAGAAAGGGGGAATTCCTATGAAAAAAATAGGAATTTTCTTTGTAACTTTCTTTTTTTGCGTGCTTAATATTTCATCTTGGCGGAAGACGATGTATGTTTTCCCAGCTGGGATGTATGTTCCGTCCATGATTTCTAGTGGACGGAAAAAGTATGCAAAAAAAGAAAAAAGAAAGGCAATCATAAATACTGTTGCCGACAAAGCCACGCATTTTTTGCGTGGGCAGAAATTTGTAAACCAGAGAAGATTCAATTAGGCCTTCTCTGGCCTTTTTTGTCAATTATGCCCAAAAGGGCTACTCAGTGCCTGTCCCAGTTATTCCCAAAAAGGCTATTCAGTGCCTGTCCCAGATATGCCCAAAGTCAAAAAGGGCTACTCAGTGCCTGTCCCAGTTATGCCCAAAAG
>JAAWEC010000022.1 GCA_022794095.1 Clostridia bacterium | reverse complement strand
GTTCATATATGTTTGATTATCCCATTTTTTTGTTGTTCTATCTGGTTGCAATCCTAACCCTATTAATTGTAATTCTTCCAAATATTGTGCTTTTTTCATCTCTTCTTTTGCTTTATTTGCTTTATTTAATATTCCATTTTGTCCTGTTAGAGTTGCAATTGTTATTCCGAGCTAGTATTAGCAAAATAATTATTGTGATTACTAGTGCTATTAGAGTTATACCTTTATTGTTTTTAGTTTGTATTTTTGCTACATTTCTCATATAATTCATTTCCTCCTTCTTTTGTTTTGTGCATTTTTATATACTTTTTTATTATTCTCCTTTCATAAAAATTGTATTCATTTCCTTTTTTTGTATTTTAACAGTAATTTAAGGCTATGTCAATGAGTTTGCATAATTTTCTTAGAACAAAAGGAGCATGATTAAAAATTTTAATCATGCTCCTTTTGTTCTTTTCATATTTATCTTGATAGTCTCAAAGCATTTAATATTACTGTAATACTACTTAATATCATAGCCAAACTTGCTATCATAGGATTTATTGAAATTCCAATAAATTTTAATAAACCTATTGCTATTGGTATCATTAAACAGTTATAGAAAAATGCCCAAAATAAGTTTTGCTTAATATTTTTAATTGTTTTTTTGCTTATATTAATTAGGTTTAAGATACTACTTAAATTATTTCTTGTTAATATAACATCTGAAGAATCCATAGCTATATCTGTTCCACTATTTACACTAACTCCAATATCAGAATTTGCTAGTGCTGGGCTATCATTTATTCCATCTCCACACATCATTACAAATTTGTTTTCTTTTTTTAATTGTTTTATTGTATTTGCTTTTTCTGATGGTAATACATTAGAAATTACTTTATCTATTCCTATTTCCTTTGCAATTTTTTCTGCTGTTTCTTTGTTATCTCCTGTTAGCATAATTGTATTTATTTTCATGTTAGATAATTCTTGTATTACTTTTTTGCTTTCTTCTCTTATGATGTCATTTACACCTATTATGGCCATAACTTTTTTATCTATAATGACATAAATAATACTATTTCCGTTTTCTGCTAAGTTTTTTTCATCTTTTGTGTGTTCATTTTTAATATTATATTTTTCAACTATTTTTGAATTACCTAATAATATTTCTTGATTTTCAATTTTTCCGACAATTCCTATTCCTGTAATATTTTCAAAGTTTTGTACTTCTAATAATTCAATTTTATTTTCTTCTAAATAATCTGTAAATGCTTTTGCTATTGGATGTGTTGATTTATTTTCTATACTTCCTACTATTTGTAATAGTTTTGCCTCTTCTAACTTGCTATAATTTATTACTTCTGCTATTTTTAATTTTCCATAAGTTAGAGTTCCTGTCTTGTCAAAAACTATGGTGTTTACCTTTTGTGCATTTTCTAATACTTCACTTTTTTTTATTAAAATACCATTTGATGCACATAGTCCTTCACTTACAATTATTGCAAGTGGTGTTGCTAGCCCTAAACTACAAGGACAAGCCACAACTAATACTGTTACAAATGTTGTTATAGCTGTTTCGAAATCTTTACCAATTATTATATATGTAAAAAATACAATAATTGCTATAATAATTACAGTTGGTACAAAATATCCAGATACTTTATCTGCTACTTTTGCTATTGGTGCTTTTGTGTTACTTGCTTCAACAACAAGCCTAACAATTTCAGATACTGTTGATTCTTTTCCTATTTTTTCTGCTTTGTATTCTATATAACCATCATAATTCAAACTACCTGCAATTACTTTATTGCCAATTTCTTTGGTCACTGGCTTACTTTCTCCTGTAATAAAAGCTTCATCTAAATGTGCTTTTCCTTCTATTATTTCTCCATCTACTGCTATCTTTTCTCCTGCTCTTGAAATTACAATGTCTCCTTTATGTATTTCATCAAGTGTTACTTCTTTTTCTATTCCATTAATTTTTATTGTTGCTTTGTTTGGTGTGATTTCTACTAGCTTTTGTATTGCTTCTTTTGTTTTGTCTTTACTAATTCCATCTATGTATCTACCAAGTTTTATAAAATAAATAATGATACTTGCTGATTCAAAATATAAGTTCATAACTAGATGTTCATTTCCTTTGAATACTAAATACATATTGTATAAACTGTATAGAAAACTTGTTATAACTCCTATTCCTACTAATGTATCCATGTTAGGTGTTTTGTGTATTAAATTTTTATATCCATTTTTTAAAATATCATATCCATATATCATGAAACTTATTGTTAATATGAGTAAACTTAACATATAATTGATAGGATTTATGTGTGGATTAATAAATGGAATTGTTGGTAAATTTACCATATGCCCCATTGAAATATACATTAATATTATTGCTATGATAGTAAATACTATGAATTTTATTTTTTCTGTTTTGCCTTTTTTTTCAAATTTTATTTCTTTAAATTGTCCTAAACTTTTAAATCCTGCCTGTTTTACAAATTCTTCTACTTTTTCTTGATTTAAAATTTTTTCGTCATATTCAATAGTAGCATTTGCCATTACTAGATTTACAGATGCATTATAAACTCCATTTTGCTTATTTAAATATTTTTCTAATCCATTAGAACAACTACTACAAGTCATTCCATCAATAGATAATATAATTTTTTTCATATTCTAATCTTCCTTTACTACTTCAAACCCAAGATTTTCTATTCTTTCTTCAATAGTTTTTTCTGATATTTCATTGTTTGTAGTAATTTTTACTGTTTCTTTTGTGTAATCTGCCTCTACTTCTGCTACTCCTTCTATTGTTTTTAGAGCATTTTGTACTCTATTTTCACAACCACTACATACCATTCCTTTTACTTTAATTATAAATTCTTTCATTTTAATCACATTCCTTCCCTAAAAATTTGATTTATTTTATTATCTCATAATGTACATTACATAGATAATTCAAATTTTTTTATAATTTATTGTTTTTATTCTATTTTTTCATTGACTAATTTTTCTGTTTTAGCAATTTCATCTTCATATCCTGTTAAAGCTGCAAATGGCGCAAATTGTGCTGCTCTTGTTTCTTGACTCATTTGTGGATATTTGCTTGAGATATGATGTGGCAAATTTATAATATCATTATATTTGTTGTTCATTATTCTTTATGCCCTCCTATTTGCTTATTTCTATCTATTGTTGTTCCATCTTTTTGTAAATTCATACCTTTTAATATTGCATTTTTACCATACTTCTTTTTTATGTTTATCATTGCTTTTTGTAAGTTTTTTTCTGTTTGTTCTTCTTTTTCTTTTTCTACTTTTTCTTGATAGTTTGTAAATAAGTTTATTTGTTCATATAGTTCTCCTTTTTTAGCTGTTTCTTCATTTACAACGTTATTTGCTGTAATGTGTATTCTTCTTATTAAAAGTTTTTTATTTATAATTTTTTGATATAATTCCATAGTTGCTTCCATAATAATTTTAGTAGATGATGTTTTATGGTCTAAATTTGTTGTTCCATGTGCATGTTTTGGTATTTTACGCCCATATCTATCAATTGTTACTTCTCCATTATATGTTTTTCTTATAAATGGGTCTGTTAGATTTTCTACATCATACCCAATTGTTAATACTATTTGATTTGTGACTAAGTTTTTTTCAACTAGGTCTAGTGTTAATAGTTCTACCATTTCTTTTACTATTAGTTCTGTTTGTTCATAATTATATGGATAATGTAATACTTGCCCTGAACATATGCTATTACTTGCTGGCTTGTATTGTTTTATTTGTTTCATAGTGACAGATTCATATCCCCAAGCATGGTCTATTAATAATTCTGCATTTACTCCAAATAATTTGTATAGTAGTTCTTCATTTTGTATTGATGTTCTTGCTATATCTCCCATTGTGTATATTTTATTTTTTTCTAGCTTTTTACTATATCCTCTTCCTATTCTCCAAAAGTCAGTAATTGGTTTATAGTCCCATAATAGTTTTCTATATGTCATTTCATCTAATGCTGCTATTCTAACACCATTTTTATTTGGTTCAACATGTTTTGCAACAATGTCCATTGCTATTTTACATAGATATAGATTTGTTCCTATTCCTGCTGTTGCTGTTATTCCTGTATTTTCATATATGTCTTGTATTACTTTGGTTACTAGTTCTCTTGCTTTCATTTTATATGTTTTTAAATAGTGTGTTATATCAATAAATACTTCATCTATGGAATAAACACAGATGTCTTCTGAAGAAAACCATTTTAAATATATGTTATAAATGTTTGTGCTATATTTCATATAATATGCCATACGTGGTGGTGCTATTATGTATGTTAATTCTAAATTTGGATGTTTTTTTAATTCATCTGCATCATAAGAAACACCTGCAAATGTTTTGTTAAGCAGTTTTCTTTTTCTTTCTATATTAACTTCTTTAACTTTTTGTATTACTTCAAATAGCCTTGCTCTACCTGATATTCCATAAGATTTTAAAGCTGGACTAACAGCAAGGCAAATAGTTTTTTCTGTTCTACTACTATCTGCAACTACTAAATTAGTTGTTATAGGATTTAGTCCACGTTCTCGACATTCAACAGAGGCATAGAAACTTTTTAAATCTATTGATACATAAATATGTTGTTTGTCTTGCATAATTTCCACCCTAGTGTATTTTAAAACATTTGTTTGTAAATGTCAAGTGTTTTTTATTATTTTTTTCTCGGTTTTGGCACAGGTGTAACTTTTTCTATTTTGATTATAATAGATTTGCAAAAATCTGAATTATCTATATCTAATACATAATGTTCTTTTGCTCCTTTATATGGATAGCCTATTTCTGCATCTTTCATGTCTTCTTTTATGCAATCTAATTGTTTTACAAATGCAGTATTATTACAAACTATAATAACTGGTTTTTCATTTACATATACCATATATTCTCCAAACATTTTCTTATATCTTATGTCTCCAATGCCATTTATTTGTTCACATACATATTCTATAAATTCATTTGTTGTTGCCATTTTTATCTCTCCTCTTTTATTCAATGCCTTATTTCTATTTTACTTTTTTATAAACATTTTCACAAGATTTACAAGTGATTTTCATTTCATAACTAGCTACTTTTTTATCTAATATTGTAATTAAAGGTTCATTATCTTTTGGACAGCAAAATCTATTTTTTAT
>JAAWEC010000021.1 GCA_022794095.1 Clostridia bacterium | reverse complement strand
CCTAAAATATTAAAAATAATGGAATGGTTTATTCCTATTGTAACAGTATTAATATATGTAATTATGATAGAAGTACCACTAGGAAGCACAGTATATGTTGGAAAAAGCATATGTTTAATATTAGGAATATTATTTATAATGATAGGAAATTATATTCCTAAAATGAGTTATGAGATGGGAAAAACAACATTTCATCCAATGCCTAAAAATGAAAAATCATTTAGAAAAATGAGTAAAATTACAGGATATTCATTTATTATAATAGGAATAGTTTTGCTAATAATGATTATATGGGTATAGACAAATAAATGAAATTACATCTAATTTTTTAAAAAACATGTCGTTTTGCTTGTTTGCAAAACAATAAAAAGGAGGAGATATAAAGGAATTCCTTTATGATATAATCAAAACACAAGATAATAATTTGTTAAATTTATAGAATTATGAATATTAGATGAGATAAAGACAGCATAAAGCTGTCTTTAATTATAACTCTCTATATATAAAGCTTTTGCAATATAAGGAGTTATTTCTTTAAAATTATACCAACCTGAACTTTTGCTGTCATTTTTTCCACCGTTAGGATTTGAAATATACACCATATCTCTATCATCAGTTGCCAGTAGAACCATATAATGTGAGCTAGTTGTCCAACGATTATCGTGAGGTTGATTCCATACACAAATTAAGACAGGTCTATTGGTTTCTAAATGCTCTTTTAACCTTTCTTTGGACAAATGAACACTATCATAATAAAAATCTGTATTTTTAATATTAAATGTATTGAATAATTCTTTTGAAAGTTTATCATAATCTAATACAGGATAATATTTTTGTCTAAGAGTTTCTGGTGTATATTTGTGATTATATCCACTTAAAATAGTTGCAAGAGAAGTAATACCACAACCATTTTCTGCCATAGTGCCACCCCAATATTGTTTATTACTCCAAGAAGAAGTACCATTTTGCTTATATTCAATATATGTTTTTTGATGACTTTCAATAGTTGTAAATGTATTGAAATAGCCATCTTTATCATTCACTTTTTCTTTTCCTATTCCAGAATAATTGTTATTTGTATCTTGTTTGATAGTTTTATATTCGGAAGTATTAGTAACGTTAGAAATAAATCTATTAAAATTATAAAATATATCACTAAATGAAGTGTTCCTAAAAAATAGATATATTCCTAAAATTATTATTAATAGTATGATTATTCTTTTTTTCTTCATTTAATTTCCTCCTCTTCTTGTAACCCAATTATATTGTAACATGGAATGAAAAAATAAGTTTTAAGAAATAATTAAATAAATCTTAAAATTTCCTTACTTTTTTTGATTATAAAAATATTAACATAATAAAAAAATATATAAAATTAAAAAAATATAAAAGGAGTTGAAAAAATGGAAAACTTATTAGTAACACAAAAAAGGAAAACAAAAGGAATAACATTTATAGCAAAAGCAAACAGCAATATTAAGCCAAGAAATGTATAATGAAGAAAATAAATTCACAAGTGATTTAATAAACAGTTATGCATGGGACACAGCAATTATATTCTTACTATGGGATATGGCAAGCAACAATTCAGAATGGACAACAGAAACAAATGGTGGTTGTTCTGTAAGTAGTCATGGACCTTGTGTAAACAGAGGAGGAATTGCAGCATATGAAAATGACTATTATTATACATCAAACCGTAGTATTGCCGAAACATATAATGTTTCAGGAAATGACACTTTCCGTGTAGTGCTTTATCTATAACAGATTATAACATAACAAAAAAATCATTGAATATACAAATGTATTTTCAATGATTTTTATAATTTCATCTACAATAACATAACTGTTATTATCCCATTCAATTAACCAATAAGTAGCAAAATCAAAGCAATATAAAGCATTTCATCTTGAACACCCTCTTGATACAAAAAAAACAGCAACCCAAGAATAATAATATCATCTAAATACAACTGAATACCAAAAACATCAAAAATAGGGCTTTCCAAATCTCCAAAAACAAAATTTTTAAAACTAATAGGTCCAAAAGAAAAACCACCAAAAGAATTTCCACGTTTATTAGAACAAGAAGAATCCATATCCTTTTCAGAACAAGAAGAATCATCTATTTTTTCATGACAATCAGAAGAAATAAGTTTCTTATCAGGCTCGTGATAAGAAGAAACTCGATTCCTAAAATAAGGGTTATAATAGCGATAATAACGATTATAAAAACTAGCCATTGTGAGGACTCTCCTTATTATTATCCTTTAGTAAATCTGCAATTTTAGCCACATTAAGCAAATTCGCATATTGATCTACCTTACCACGTTTTTCCTCACGAAGATAAGGTTTCAAAGAATAAAGCAAATTAGACCTAGGATCAGCTTTATTATTAAAATTATCCATAACAGACTTCATCTTCATAATAGTATTCATATCAATTTGACTAAAATCAAAACCACCAGAATTTGAAGAATTCGAATTAGCTGAACCATTATTACTATCAGAAGAACTATTAGACTGATTATTCATCATAGAAGAAAAATTTTGTATCATCTCAGGAGAAATTTGAGAAATCACATCATTAAGTTCACCCTTATTCATCATATCCTTTAATTTATTAACCGTATTTTCATCAAAATTCATATTATTCAAAACAACCACCTCTTATACTTAAAAATATGCAAAACAAGCAAAACTATGTAATATTATATGAAAAAAATTAAAAAAAGTGAAAAATTATTATAACATATAGTATCACTTCAAAATCTGTCACATCTTTTTCTCTTATTACAGCTTAAATAAAAATAAAAAAATGTAAACCAATTATTAGATATTTTTAATATTAATATAAATTGATACAATAAAAAAGAGAAATAATGTTGAAAAGAATTAAACTTAATCAAGTTGTTTCTCAGAAAGGAATGTGATTAAAAATGAGTAACATTAACATAAAAAAACAAAAAAGAGAATACAAAACAAAAGAAACAAAAGGAATAACACTAGTAGCACTTGTTATAACAGAACTCGTGCCTACCGCCTAAAATAAAGGGTTGTAGGCGTTTTT
>JAAWEC010000020.1 GCA_022794095.1 Clostridia bacterium | reverse complement strand
TTATAAAATGAGACAGTAGGGACAGGTCTCAAATGTCTCAAACTCAAAAGAGCAATTTAATATAGAATTAGGTTGCTTTTTTTGTTGTATAGAAAAATACATTTTACACAAATATGCTAAAGCAAATTTGGTAGACGAACAAAGCTGGAGCATGTAAAGTAATATAAAAGGTCAAAAATTTTTAATCATGCTCCTTTTGTTAAAAAAACATTGCAAAATAAAAAGAAGTGTAGTAAAATAGTCATAGTAAATAAAAAGAGGTAAAAAAATATAAATTTGAACGAATTTGTGCCTTAGAAAGGAATACTGTTAATAATGGAACAAAAGTTAAATGAATTAGTAGAACGGAGTAGAACTAGAACTAAAGCCAATCTTTGAAAACGTGGACAAGATATGTGAAATAAACTCTAAAAAAGTGCTACAAGCTTTCCAAGAATGCAAATTACAAGAAGCACATTTAAATTCTTTTACTGGATATGGAATTGACGAACCAGGAAGGAATAAAATTGAAGAAATTTATAGTAAAGTATTTAAAGCAGAAGATAGTTTAGTAAGAAGCCAACTAATATCTGGGACACATGCACTAGCAATTACACTATCTGCATTATTAAGGCCAGGAGACACAATGCTAAGTATCACAGGAGAACCTTATGACACTTTGCAAACTGTTATTGGTATTGGTAAA
This sequence comes from Clostridia bacterium, assembly GCA_022794095.1. Taxonomy (GTDB): domain Bacteria; phylum Bacillota; class Clostridia; order TANB77; family CAG-508; genus CAG-269. The sequence continues at coordinate 10,909 of JAAWEC010000020.1, read as the reverse complement.
GAACAAAGTGAAAGTTCTCTAAAAGCATATGGTATCAATTATGAACAAATTGACTTAATAGAAAATGATTTTGATATTCCTAAAATACAAGAAAGGCTAAAAAATCAAGACATAAAATTAGTAGAAATTCAAAGGTCTAGGGGATATTCTACAAGAAAAAGTCTAATAATAGAAAAGATAGAAAAAGTAATAAAAGCAATTAGAGAAGTAAATAAAAAAGTTATAATCATGGTAGATAACTGTTATGGAGAATTTGTACAAGAAAAAGAGCCAATTGAAATTGGAGCAGATATTACAGTTGGTTCATTAATGAAAAATCTAGGGGCAGGAATAGCAACATCAGGAGCTTATATAGTAGGAAAAAGAGATTTAATAAAACTATGTGCAGAAAGGCTGACATCTCCTGGAATAGGAAAAGAGATAGGACCATCATTAAACCAAAATACTTTTTTTATAAAAGGGCTATTCTTTGCACCTAGTGTAGTAGCAAGTAGTATAAAAACAGCCATTTTTGCAAGTAGAATACTAGAAAAATTAGGTTATGTAGTAGAACCAAAATTTGATGAACAAAGAGCAGATATTGTACAAACCATACATTTAGCAACAGAAGAAAATTTAGTCAAATTCTGTCAAGGAATACAAATGGGTTCACCAATTGATTCAGATGTAATTCCATATCCAGGAGATATGGGAGGATATGAAGACAAAGTAATCATGGCAGCAGGAACTTTTACACAAGGTTCAACTATTGAATTAAGTTGTGATGGACCAATTAGAGAACCATATATTGCATATATGCAAGGTGGACTTACATATGAATATGGAAAATTGGGTATATTAAAAGCAATCGAACAGATGAAAAAGTAAAAAGAAAGGAGAAAAAAATGATAGTAGTTAGCATTTTGTCAATTTTAATAGTGGCAATTATAGCAATATTAATTTTAGGAGGAGCATCACAAAGAAGAGAAAGTAAAAAATTTGAAAAAGAAAAGAAAGTAGCAATAAAAAGTGCAAAACAAGAAATGAAAAGCAAAAAGAAAAAAGAAAAAAAGCAAGAGGAATATGTTGATATTTTAAAACAGCCAATAAAAGAAGAGCCTGAAGAAGACACATTTTGGGAGGAAGAAGAAGCTGAAGAAAATCCATATGCTTTTGAAGAACCACAAAAAGATATAGTAGAAGAAGTAGAAGAAAGTTCTGATATTGAATTTTTATTTGATGAGAATGAAGACGATGAGTCAGAAGAAGTAGAAGATGAAGAAGAGTACGAGCCAGAAGAAGTAGAATACAGCAATATAGAAGATATAGTTGATGAGGACGAGTTAGAAGAATATGAAGAAGACAATACTGAAGAACTATATGAAGAATATAGCGATATTGAAGAATTAGATGAAGAAAACGAAATAGAAGAATATAATGACATCGAAGAATTAGATGAAGAAAACCAAATAGAAGAAGATGATGAAGATATGTCTTTCTTGTTTGAAGATTCAAAAGATGAAGAAGATCAATTAGAAAGATATATTCAAGAAGCGAAAGCAAATGATATAGGATACTTAAATGCTGATGATGACGATGAAGACCAAGATAAAGATATATTTGAATTATTAGAAAAGCAAGAAGAATTAGAAGAAAAATCTAAGAAAAAGACAACTACTAAAACTCCAAGAAAAACAACTACAGCAAAAACAACTAAGGCTAAAACAACAAAAACAAGTACAAAGACACCAACTAAAAAAACAACAAGCAAAACTAAAAAATCAGAAGAAAAAGCACCAGCAAAAAAGGCAACATCAACAAAAACAACCAAAAAAGCAACAACTAAAACAGCTGGAAAAACAAAAACAACAAAAAAGGCAACTAAAAGTGAAACAGAAGAAAAGAAAGCACCAACTAAAAAGACCACAACAAAAAGAACAACAAAAAAGAAAGAAGATAAATAAATGAGAGTTATTGTAATTGGTGGAGGACCAGCTGGCATGATGGCAGCAATTACTGCTAAGGAAAAAGGAAATCAAGTGATTTTATTAGAAAAAATGGAGTCATTAGGAAGAAAGTTATTAATAACAGGGAAAGGAAGATGTAATATTACATCTTCTTTAGGTATGGACGAGTTTGTTCGAAACACACCAGGGAATGGAAAATTTTTATATAGTTGTTTTCAAAATTATACAAATCAGGATATTATTGAATTCCTAAAAGAACAAGGACTAGAAGTCAAAGAAGAAAGGGGAAACCGAGTTTTTCCTATAACAGACAAATCACAAGATGTATTAAAGTGCTTCACAAGGAAATTAAAAAAATTAGGAGTAGAAATATACTATCAAACAAATGTGACAAAAATATTAGTAAAACAAGAAAATGAAAATTGCAAAGTGATAGGTGTTGAAACAAATAATGGAAAATTTGAAGCAGACAAAATTATATTAGCAACAGGAGGAAAAAGCTATCCTCTAACAGGTTCTACAGGAGATGGATATACTTTAGCAAAGGAGTTAGGACATACTATAATAGAACAAAAGCCATCATTAGTGCCACTAGAAAGCTATAATAAGGATATTTGCAAGAGGCTACAAGGATTAAGTTTAAAAAACGTAAAAATCGAAGTGATAGACAATCAAATAAAAAAAGAAATTTACGAAGACTTTGGGGAAATGTTGTTTACTCATTTTGGTGTTTCAGGGCCAACAGTTTTAAGTGCATCATCTCATTTGGTTAGATATAAACAAATAGGAGAAAAATTAAAAAAACAACAAATTGTGCTGAAAATTGATTTAAAACCAGCTTTATCAGAAGAAAAATTAGATGAGAGAATACAAAGGGATTTTCAAGAAGTCAAAAACAAACAATTCAAAAATAGTTTAGACAAATTATTACCACAAAAGATGATACCAATTATCCTAGAAAGAAGCGAAATATCATTAAACAAATTGGTAAATGAAGTAACAAAAGAGGAAAGACGAAGATTAGTTTTATTACTAAAAAATTTTATGATATTAATAAAAGGATTTAGGCCAATTGAAGAAGCAATTATAACAAGTGGAGGGATTTGCATAAAAGAAATAAACCCTAAAACTATGCAATCTAAACTGATAGAAGGATTATACTTTGCAGGAGAAATTATAGATGTAGATAGCTATACAGGACGGATTTAATTTACAAATAGCATATTCTACAGGATATACAGCTGGACAGTGATTTCTATAATATTAACATATTCGACGAAATTTGTTAAAGCAAATTTGGCAGGAGAACAAATAAAGAGAATGAAAAAGAATTAAATAGGTCAATTATAAGATATAGTATAAAAAAATATATAAGAGGTTAAATATGGAGTTTATTACAATTGAAAAACAAGTAGAAACACAGATTGTTGAGAAAAAGTCAAAATTTATAGCAAATTTTTTTCCAGTAGAAAGTGTAATAGATGCAGAAACTGTCATAAAGGAAATAAAAAAGAAGTATTATGATGCAAGGCACAATTGTATTGCTTATCGAGTAATGGAAGATGACCAAATAATAGAAAAATCAAGTGATGATGGAGAACCTTCTGGAACAGCAGGAGCACCAATGCTTGCTATTCTACAAAAAAATGAATTAGCTAATGTAGTAGTTGTAGTAACACGCTATTTTGGAGGCGTTTTGTTAGGAACAGGAGGGTTAGTACGTGCATATTCTGATAGTTTATTAAAAGCAATAGACGAAAGTGTAAAAGTGTATAAATGTGAAGGTGTAGAAATGTCTGTAACTACAACCTATTCTGATTTTGAGCTTTTTAAATATTATTGTAAAAAACACCAAATTTTGATAACAAATGTAGAATATAGTGATTTAGTTATATGTAAAATAGAGTTAGAAGTTGCTAAAAAAGAAAGATTATGGAAAGATTTTAGTACAAAAGAAATTAATTTAAATGATATTAAAGAAATAACTAAAAAATATATTGCGAAAAGTATAGAAAAAAAGTAGCTTTATAAAAAAAACTGGTAATTTTTTCCAAAAACTATTGCTTTTCCTCGAAGAAATGATTATAATAGGGATTGTAAAAATTACAGAAAATTTTAGGAGGGGAAAAATGAAAGAAAAACTTAATATTTTAATTGCAGATGATAATCAAGATTTTAGCCAGACACTATCTTCATATATTAATAGCCAAGAAAATATGGAAGTCGTAGCTGTTGCAAAAGATGGAAATGAAGCAGTTGATATGATAGTAAACAAAATGCCAGATGTAGTATTATTAGACGTAATTATGCCACATTTAGATGGATTAGGAGTATTAGAAGAACTAAATAAGAGAATAGAACCAAGCAAAAAACCAATTTGTATAATGTTATCAGCAGTAGGACAAGACAAAATTACACAAAGAGCAATTGAAGTAGGTGCAGATTATTATGTAATAAAACCATTTGACATTGAGGTATTAATAAAAAGAATCAAAGATATTAAATTCCATAAGCCAAGTCAAATAGGAAGCAATTTTGTTGCTAGAGAAACAAGACAAAAGTATATTGAATTACCAGAAGATGATGCTAAAAAAGAGGAAAACCTAGAGGCATTAGTAACAAACATTATTCATGAAGTTGGAGTGCCAGCTCATATTAAAGGTTATCAATATTTAAGAGAAGCAATTATGATGGTTGTAAATGATATAGATGTAATTAATCAAATTACAAAAAGCCTGTATCCAAAAATTGCTTTTAAATATGCTACAACACCAAGTCGTGTAGAACGTGCTATTCGTCATGCTATAGAAGTAGCTTGGGGACGTGGACAACAAGAAGCAGTAGAAAATATCTTTGGATATACAGTATCAGCAGCAAAAGGAAAACCAACAAATTCAGAATTTATTGCAATGATAGCAGATAAATTAAGACTAGAATTAAAGAGTGCATAGATAATAGCTAGAAGCATTGCAAATTTATCCAATTGAATATATGTTGGATGCGTTTGATACCAGATGGACTACATATAAGCTAAAATTATAAAAATGTAAAAAGCAAGGTTGCAATATACCTTGTTTTAATTTTTGGTATATATTGGAATCAAGATATTTTATGCTTTAATAGAAATAACTATCATATTAAACATAGATTTCTTGATTTTATCAAATAATAATTTTTAAAAATTTTTGTATAACCTTGAAAAATTTGGAAAAACTTTAAATAGCAATCCTAAATTCAAGGGGGTATATATGGAAACCAGTAACATGAAAAATATGGTAGTATTAAAAAACTTACCATCAAATTTGGTAGAAGAAGCAATAGTAATACTAAAATCTACCAAAAAAGCAAAAAAATTAGAAAAAATAGAAAAGAAAAGCAAATCAAGAAAAACAATTGAACCAATAAAAAAAGACTACATTTTAAAAGAAGCAGAAATGCTAATATCCAGTTATATTGCTAAAATAGAAGACGAAAACAAACAAAAAAAGCATTACATTATAAGAAAAAATAAAAACAATAAAAGACTAAAAACATATGCTATTTTATCTAGCATAATCATTTTATCAGAAACAATATTACTTATATTAAAATAACACTATCTAATTATCTAAGAATATAATAGTCATAAAACATCTCTTATCATCATAAGTTGTATAAACAATAAATAAAAGCTAATCTCAAAAGGGCAACTCAGTGCCTGTCCCAGATATGCCCAAAAGCGAAAAAGGGCAACTCAGTGCCTGTCCCAATTATGCCCAAAAGTAAAGAGGGGGTTAGCTAAAAACAAAGGAAGAGGTGTTTTTTTGATGGAAAGAGTTATGACAGTTGAGGAGAAGATTAGACGAGCTGAGGAGATTTATCAAAGAAGGAGAGAGGGAGAGACAAGGCCTATTGCGAAGGTGGCAGTAAATGAGAAAAAAGATGTTAGGTTGTTGAAGAAAATGGTTATACAAATTTTAATTTGTGTTACTATTTATTTTGTTGTTTATGTTATACAAAATAATCAGTATGTTTTTTCAGAGGATTTTATTAATAAAGCAAATGAAATACTTTCTTATGATGTGAATTTTGCTCAATTATATGAAATGGTAAAGAATAATGTAATGGCTTTTGTAAATAAGGAAGACCAGAATAAGATGCAAGAACAACAAACAGATGAAACACAAAAACAGGAAGATAACCAGGGTCAAACGACAGAGGGGGAAGAAAATTCAGAAGGACAAGAGGGAAAACAAGAGCAAGAACAAAATCAGGGTAATGATGCAATAGGTGGAGCAGAGGCTATTCAAGAAGAAAATAAAAATTTGTCACAAGATGAACTTGATATTCAAAATGTAAAAAATACGACAGGTTTTATAAAACCAGTAAATGGGGTAGTTAGTTCAAAGTATGGACAAAGGGATACGGCAACTGGAAATGTGCCAAAAAATCATACAGGGACGGATATAGCAGCAAATTTAGGAACAAAAATTATTTCAGCAACAGATGGAGAAGTTGTTTTAAGTTCAGAAGAGGGGGATTATGGAAAACACCTAAAAATTCAAATAGGAGAAGTCAGCATAATTTATGCACATTGCAATCAACTATATGTAAAACAAGGAGATAAAATCAAGCAAGGTCAAGAAATTGCAGAGGTTGGGTCAACAGGGAATTCAACAGGTCCACATTTACATTTTGAGATAAGAATTTCTGAGAGAAAAGTAGACCCACAAAAAATCTTAGAATTGTAAAGGAGAAAGCTATGCGATTTAGAATTGATTTGAAAATATTTCTTTTTATTATCTTGTTTTATCTGACAAAGCAAATAGAAGTATATGCAATGATTATGTTTTTTGCAATTATTCATGAATTGGGTCATTTAGTGGCTGGACTAATTTTAGGTATGCGACCAGAAAAAATAGAGATTATGCCTTATGGTGTTTCGATAGCATTCAAACTAAAGCCAAAAGATTATAATAAGAAAATAAGAAAAGGAAATTTTTTAGAATTAAAAAAGATTATAGTTGCGACTGCTCGGACCAATTACAAATATGATAATTATATTAATTGCTTTTCAAATGAACATCAATGTTTTTAAGGGATTTATGGTGATATATTCTAACTTATTATTGATGATTTTTAATTTATTGCCTATTTATCCACTAGATGGTGGAAGAATTATAAAAGGTATCTTACATATTTTTTTAGGAAAGGTAAAGGCAGAAAAATATAGTAATCGAACTTCATTTATTACATTGATTTTAATAACTTTTATAGCAAGTATAGCTATATATAAAATTGAAAATATTTCGGTATTTTTAATAGTTTTAGTCTTATGGGGAATTTTTATAAAAGAAGATAGGATTTATGAAAGAAGAAATAAAATATACAATTTACTAGAGAAAAACTATTGAAATTATATAAAAAAAATAGTAAACTAATACTAAAGAAAAAGGTTATAGTTTAATCTTGTTTTTGAGACTATTAAATTAAATATTAAAAAAGAAAAAGTAGCTGAGTAAATCGTAGGACAAATAATTAAATGAGAACTCTTAATAATAGACAGTTCTAATATAAGCAAAAACTATAGATTATTAAGCTTAAAACAAGATTTTAATAAACTGTACCAAAAAGGAGTAAGTGCAAATGATAAATAAAAAAATAAACAACGCAAAAGGAATCTCTCTAGTCTCATTAGCAATAACAGTAGCCATTTTATTAATATTAGGAAATGTTCTTGCCTATAATATTAGTGACAACCTTAAACTTGAGAAATTGAAAAAAATGCAAAACGACATAGAAAATTTAAGAGACAAAATTTCTTCTTATTATTCTCAAAATGGTAAAATTCCTGCAAATATTCAATATACCAACATAAATCAAATAAAAGAAGCAGGAGTTATAAGTACAGCAGTTGATACAGGGGAATTTTTAGTAATTGATTTATCTGCTATTGAAAATTTAACATTAAATTATGGACAAGACTTTGAAAAAGTAAAGCAAAATGTAGAAAACGTAAATAATTATACAGATTTATATATTATAAATTCTGCAAGCCATAATATTTTCTATGTAGAAGGAATTAAAGTAGATAATGACGTTTTTTATACAAACTATACAGCAAAAGAGATTGATACAATGGCAATAGATTTAAGGTATGTAGACAATATAAAAATTCCAGATGGATACTACTATGTATCTGGAACAAAAGAAACAGGAATTCATATAAAAAGTAATGATAACACAAAAGAATATATTTGGGCTGTAAATTCAAGCAAAATAGACACAGTACCAAATAATGTAGATATTACAACATCTGAAAAAGAGGATTTTGTAAAAAGTGTAAATGGATATAATGGTTATTACAAAAGTACAGCTAGTAATGATGTCATATATTTGCCAATAGAGAATTGGTCACTAGTATATGACAAAGAGGGAACATATCAAGACAAAAATGGTGATATTGCTTACATACCACAAGGTTTTCAAGTATCACTTGTACCTGACCAAAATACAATTGATAGTGGTTTAGTAGTAAGAGATAGTAAAAATAATGAATGGGTCTGGATAGAAGTTCCAAAATCTATTTATTCTGGAACAACAACAAACACAAGCTATACAGCAATTGAAACAGCTATGCAAAACTATGCAAAAGATTACAGAGAAAATGGGTATACAGATAAATTTTATTCTATTGAACAACATGGGTTCGCAAATGCTACAGAATACAACAATTGGAAAAATTCAATGTTGAAAAGTGTATATGAAAAAGGTGGATTTTATATTGGTAGATATGAAATGGGAACTCAAACCAAAAGAACAGCAACAACAGTAACATTAACAACACCAGAAATTAAACAAGGTCTATATCCATATAATTATATAACATGTTCACAAGCTCAAACTAAAGCAAAAGAGCTATCAACACAAGGAAAACAAGCAAGTTTAATGTTTGGAATACAGTGGGATTTGGTACTAAAATTTATAGAAACAAAAGGTGAAAAAACACAAGCTGAATTAAAAACAGATTCAAGTACATGGGGAAACTATAACAATGTTTCATTTAATTTAATTAGAGGAAAACATTTAGTAGGAAGCACATGGAATACGACTACAACTTATACAAAACCTGCTTCAGGCATATTGTTAACTACAGGAGCAACAACAAGAAATAGTACTTTAAATATCTATGACTTAGCAGGAAACTTGAGAGAATGGACACTAGAATATACTGTAGCCACAAATCCACCATGCACTTCTCAAGGAGGATATTACAATATTGGAGGTAGTAACAATCCAGTTTCTCATCGTAACGCAAATGCTACATCTGACAGCCTAATTGATGTTGGCACTCGTCCAGCTTTATGGTAAAAAAAACAAAACAAAATTTCGATAAAACACTTGACTTTTTTGTCAAGTGTTTATATAATTAGCAAAGAAATCGAATAATGACAAAAATAAAAAAGGAGAGAAAAAAATGAAAGAACAATTTTTAGAAGTATTAAAAACAGTAAAAAGAGAAGGAATGGAAGAATTAATAAGCTTTTTAGAAAAATCAGACTTTTTTATAGCACCTGCAAGCACTAGATTTCATGGTGACCATGAAGGTGGTTTAGCAGAACACAGTTTTAAAGTATATGAAATACTAAAACACAAAGTCCAAAACTGTGTAATGCCAATAGAAATACCAGAAGAATCAATTATAATTATTGCACTTTTACATGACATTTGTAAAACCAACTTTTATAAAGTAGATTATAGAAACGCAAAAAATGCATTAGGAGTATGGGAAAAAGTACCATATTACACAATAGATGATACAATACCTTATGGGCATGGTGAAAAATCAGTAATGATGATAACAGAATACATCAAACTAACACCAGAAGAAAAATATGCAATACGTTGGCACATGGGGTATACAGAGCCAAAAGAAAACTACAATGCTATTGGAAATAGTTATGCCAAATATCCAATTGCTTTATTAACACATGAAGCAGACTTAGAAGCAAATTACTTCTATAATATATAAACTTTTAATAAGACAAAATCTAATGTTAGGAGAGAATAAAAATGTTAGCATATATTAAAGGAACAATAGAAATGAAAATGACAGGATATATAGTAATTGATGTAGGAGGTTTAGGATACAAAATATTCATGTCAGAAGTTGGAATTGAAAAAATAGGAAACATAGGTGAAACAGTAAAAGTACATACTTATTACAAAGTAAGAGAAGACGATGTAAGCATTTTTGGATTTAATACATTAGAAGAACTAAAAATGTTTGAATTACTAATTAGTGTAAGTGGAGTAGGAGCAAAAACAGCACTAGCCATGTTAGCCAGTTGTGAGCCATCTGAATTTGCTTTAGCAGTTATTTCAGAAGATATAAAAACATTAACTGCAATACCAGGAATTGGAGCAAAATCAGCACAAAGAATTATTTTAGAATTAAAAGACAAAATAGCCAAAGAACAAGAAATAGAAAAAATAAATAGTCAAATAAATAATAAATCAAAATGTAAAACAGCAGAAGAAGCAGAAAACAAATTACAAACAGCAATCGAAAATAATAATAAAGTATCAGAAGCCATTGCTGCACTCCAGGTATTAGGATATAACAAAAAAGAAATAGAAAAGGCATTAAACAAATTAGACAAAAATGAGCTATCAACAGAAGAACTAATCAAAAAAGGACTAAGCATTTTAGGAAAATAATCAAAAATATTACTATAATTAAATTGTATAAATTCAAAAAAAGAAGAGGAATATAAATGAACAGTAATGAACCACTAGCATTTAGAATGAGACCTAAAACACTAGAAGAATATGTTGGTCAAGAGCACATAATTGGAAAAGATAAAATTTTATATAGAACAATAAAAGCTGATAGACTATCTAGCATTATTTTATTTGGGCCACCAGGTTGTGGAAAAACATCACTTGCAAGAGTTATTAGTGAAACAACAAAATATAAATTT
>JAAWEC010000019.1 GCA_022794095.1 Clostridia bacterium | reverse complement strand
TTTTGGGCATATCTGGGACAGGCACTGAGTATCCCTTTTGGGCATATCTGGGACAGGCACTGAGTATCCCTTCTGGGCATATCGGTGCCTGTCCCAGATATGCCCAAAAAATGCTATTTGTATTTCTACTCTAGCATACTTTTTTTCTGTAATCAATAAAAAAATGAAAAATTTGGTTTTTTATGTGTAATTAGTTTGTGTGTAATTAGTTGAATTGTTTTTTATTTGTTTGAGTTTTTTTGCTGTAATTATTTTGAAGTTTTTTACTTGCTTTTTGCCTTAATTTATTATATAATGGTACACCGAGAAAAGGAGTAAAACAATGCCAATTAATAATAAATTTATAGATAATTCAAATAGCAAAGAAACTTTAAACATGACAAATCAATATAAAAATTTCAAGCAAATTGTTAATACTTTTTATAATGAAGAAATTGATGATATTAGCCAAGATGAGGAAGTAGAATTAAAAAATAAAGGAACTGTTAAATTAGAGCCTAAAATTATATATGATAAATTTTCACGGAGATATGCGAGTAGAGTTCAAAATAGGAACAAACAAGATGTATAAAATTAAGGACTTGTCTGAGTTTTACACTAGAATAATAGATAAATCATTTTACAAATATGGTGGAAAATTAGAATTTATCCATTCAAGTGAAATGTTTGAGGAAGAAAGTAAGCCTTTACTAGATTTCATTTTGAAATATGCTGAAATTATTAAATATGCTAATTCTAATTCTAATAGTAATTTTCGTTATTATGGAAAGGCTTTAAGTGAGACTAATATTTTGTTAAGTACTAGTGGAATTGATGATTTATTTGATATTTTGAATAGAAAAAAGGTTGTTTTTCAAAAGGATTATAATACAGAAGAGATTGATTTTACAGATGAACAACCTAAAATCGAATTTAAGCTAAAGAAAAGAAATGATGGTCAATATATTATTGAACCAAATATTGATATTTTTAAGGTAACTATTGTAAAGGGCAAACAATATAAATATGTGCTAGATGAAAAAAAGCTTTATCGTTGTACAAAAGAGTTTGAAAATAACAATTTAAAGTTATTAGAGTTGTTTAGAAAAAACTATATTACAGAGGTTTTATTAGGAAAAAATGAATTAAAACAGCTTTTTTCTATTGTTATTCCTAAGGTTAAAAATGCAATTATTTTAGAGAATTTATCTGAGGAAGAAATTGAAGCTTATAGACCTAAAGAGCTTGGTGTTAAAGTATTTTTAGATTTTGATAAAAAAAATTATTTAATTGCTGATGTTAAATTTTCTTATGGGGATTATGAATTTAATCCATTAGATGAGTCTTTACATTTGGATTTTCCAAGAAATATGATACAAGAAACTAAGGCTTTAAATATTTTTAGAAAAACAGGTTTTATGTTTGATAGTAAAAATTTAAGATTTATTTTGCCAAATAATGATGAAATTTATAGTTTTTTAACAGAAGATGTTGATTATTACATGCAAAAATTTGAAGTTTTAGTAACACAAAAGTTTAAAGAGAACCAAATTAGACAACCTAAACTTGGAAATATTGGTATTAAAGTAGAAAATAATTTGTTATCAATAGACCTAAAAAATATGGATATTAATATTTCTGAACTTCAAGATATAATGTCTAAATATTCATTAAAGAAGAAGTATTACAGACTAAAGGATGGCAGTTTTTTAAGTTTGGAAGAAAACAAAGAAATTGATTTTTTAGACAAATTGGTTACAGGTATGGATATTGATTATAAATCAATACAAGATGGTGAGATTAACTTACCTGTTAATAGGAGCTTATATCTAAATCAGTTGTTGAAAAATATGAAAGGTACTGAAATTGTTAAAAATGCTGAGTATAGACAAATTGTAAATACTATGGATAAAGAATTACTAGAAGAGGAGCTTACAGTACCTAAAAATTTAGAATCAACTTTAAGGTATTACCAAAAAACAGGTTTTAAATGGTTGAAAGTTTTAGATAGTTATAAGTTTGGAGGTATTTTAGCAGATGACATGGGACTTCGGAAAAACTATACAAATGTTATCTGTTATTGTAGATTATGTCCAAAATACACAACATACTGAGCAGAAGAAAAAAGCAAGCCTTGTTGTTTCTCCAAGTTCTTTGACCCTAAATTGGCAAAATGAAGCTCAGAAATTCACAAAAGGCTTGAAAACTTTGGTAATAAGAGGTTCTTTATCTGAAAGAAAACGAAAAATTCAAGAAATGGGTAACTATGATATAGTAATTACTTCATATGATTTGTTGAAAAGAGATATTGAACTATATCTTGAAAAAGACTATCAATTTCGCTATATTATTGCAGATGAAGCACAATATTTAAAAAATAGCAACACTCAAAATGCTAAGGCTATTAAAAAAATAAAGGCAGATACAAGATATGCTTTAACAGGAACACCAATTGAAAATTCTTTGTCAGAACTATGGTCTATTTTTGATTTCATTATGCCTGGTTATTTGTTTAACTACAAAAAGTTTAAAACTATGTATGAAATACCAATTGTAAGGGACGAAAATCAAGATGTTATGGCAAAATTAAGAATGCTGATTGAACCTTTTATTTTAAGAAGAAATAAAAAAGAAGTTTTAACTGAACTTCCTGACAAGACTATTACAATATTAAATAATGAAATGGAAGAAGAACAAAGAAATATTTACTTACGTTATTTGGCAGAAGCAAAGCAAGAAATAGCAGATGAGATAGAATTAAATGGTTTTGAAAAAAGCCAAATGCAAATACTTGCTGCCCTTACAAGGCTTAGACAAATTTGTTGCCACCCTAGTTTATTTATTGAAGATTACAAAAATGGTAGTAGTAAATTAGAACAGTGTATTGAGGTAATAGATGAGGCAACAAATAGTGGTCATAAGATTTTGTTATTTTCTGGTTATACTTCTATGTTTGAAATTATTGAAAAAGAATTGCAACAAAAAAACATTTCTTATTTTAAGTTGACTGGTAGTACTAAGGTTGATGAGAGAATTGAATTGGTTGAAGAGTTTAATAAAAATCCTGATATTAAGGTGTTTTTGATTTCTCTTAAAGCTGGTGGAACTGGTTTAAACTTAACAGGTGCTGATATGGTTATCCATTATGACCCATGGTGGAATTTATCAACTGAAAACCAAGCAACAGACAGGGCTTACAGAATTGGACAAAAAAATAATGTTCAAGTTTATAAGTTGATTACTAAAAATTCTATTGAGGAAAAGATTTATGAGTTGCAACAAAAAAAGGCTGAACTTGTTGATAATATGCTAAGTACAAAGACTTCGTTTATTAATAAATTTTCTAAAGAAGATATATTGAATCTTTTTGGGTAACTCACTTATTATACACAAATACCCCAAATAAATTTTGCAAAAAACTTATTTAGGGTATTTTGTTTTGGTTAATCCCAGCCTCTACTGAGGCTTCCAAATAGGAAACCTATAATAGTTGAGACAACCAAGAGTACATAATCATCATATCCAATTATGTACCCCAATATAGCTCCCATTAGTATTACTATAACAAGTAATACTAATACTTTTGCTATTTTTTTCATTTTACCTCCTTTCATTGTTCGGAGGCTCGCACCTCCGAAAATTTTACCTTTCAAAGGCGTCGTCTACATTGTTTCTATATTATTATACTTAATCTTAACATAAAAATCAAATTTTTGCTTTTCTTCTAAAAGTTGTTGTCTAACAACTAATCTATTATCTTTTTTGCTGCTTCTCTTCCTGAATATGCTGCCCATGCAACTGTTGATTTTACTCCTGCTAAATCTCCACCTGCAAATATCTTAGGATTAGACGTTTGGTAATTTTCATTTATTTCAATAGTTCCCCACTTTGTTGTTTTTAGTCCTAGTTCTTGTACATAATTTTCTACTTTAGAGCCTAATGCCATAACAATATTGTCCACTTTTAATTCATAATTGCTTCCCTCAACATTAACTGGTACTAACCTATTTTCATTTTCTTTTTCAACTAATTGTGTTTTTATTAATTCTACTTTTTCTACTTTTTCTTTTCCCATTATTTTTACTATATTATTTTGAAATAAAAATTCAATTCCCTCTTTTTGTGCATCTTCTATTTCTTTTGGCTCTGCTGGCATTTGTTCTTTAGCTCTTCTATAAATTATCTTTACATCTTTTGCACCTAGCCTTTTAATTGTTCTTGCACAATCCATTGCTACATTTCCACCACCAATTACAGCTACTGTTTTACCAACATAATTAGGATGTAAATTATATTCTAAAAGTTCATTTCCACCAATAACACCGTTGTAATTCTTCTCCACTAACTCCCATTTTTGATGATTTATTAGCACCTATGCTTAAAAAAATGGCATCATATTCATCTAGCAAATCCTTTAAAAATAAATTTTTACCTAATTGCTGATTATATTTTACTTCAATTCCTAAATTTAAAATTTTGTCTACTGTTTTTTTAACAATTTCCTTTGGCAATCTAAATTCTGGTATTCCATGCATTAATAGACCACCTAAATAATCATATTTTTCATATATTGTTACATTTGCTCCACCTTTAACTAAAAAACTACTTGCTGTCAGCCCTGCAGGTCCTCCTCCAATTACCGCTACTTTTTTATTAGTTTTATTATTGTTTATTTCATCTTTGTAGCAATTTAATAAGCTATTGGCATCTTCTATTATTTTATCAAAAGTAAATGCTTCTAATTCACCTATTGATACTGATTCACCTTTTATTCCTCTTACACATGAGCCTTGGCATTGTTTTTGATGTGGACAAATTCTTCCACAAACCCCTTGTAATACTGTTGTTTGAGCTAATATTTCATATGCTTTTTTGTAGTTTTCTTGTTTAATTTGTTCTATAAATTGTGGAATTTGATTTCCTAAGGGACACCCTTTTATAGAACAAGGCTTTACTTTGCAATTTAAACAATATTCTGATTTTTCTTTTACTTTCTCCATTTTATATTCCTTCTCCTAATGTCCTGTTGGGGACGTTTCTTTTAGGACATTTTGTTATTTTTCTGTATTTTATATTAGCTTCTTATATATGTCAATTATTTGACTGGTTAGTTTAAGGTTAGAGAATTTACTATTAATTTTAAATCATTTATAAAGTCAATCTTTTTTGTTTCATCACGTAGTAATGCTGCTGGGTGCCAAGTAGGCATATATTTAATTCCCTTTTTCTCAACCCATTTACCTCTTGAAGCTGTTATTCCATATTCTTTTCCTAAGATGTTTTTTAATGCTACACTTCCGAAGAAGTACTATAATTTCTGGCTTTACTAACATTACTTGATTTCTTAAATAATTCAAACATGCCACTGTTTCATCATCTTCTGGATTTCTATTTCCTGGTGGTCTACATTTAACAATATTTGCAATATATACCTCTTCTCTTTTTATTCCAACTGCTTGAAAAGCCATGTCCATTAATTTTCCTGCTCTACCAACAAATGGTTCTCCGAAGCCTGTCCTCGTCTGCACCTGGTCCTTCTCCTATAAACATTATTTTTGCTTCTTTATTTCCTATACCAAATACTATATTTTGCCTTGTTTTACACAATTTACATTTATTGCAATTTACTATTGATTTTTCTAATTCTTCCCATGTTTCAAACAATTTATTTTTTAACCTGCCTCTTTTTTATTAAACAGATTATTCCTCCTATCTTTATTTTAATCTTTTCTTTCTTGGTTGCAACACACAATGTAATTATTTTATACAATTTTCTATTAATTTTATTTTTTGTCTTTGGTTTGTATCTATTTTTGCTTTTGTTCCAATTGGTATTACTATTTTTGTTTCTGTATGTCCAAAATTATTTGACTTTATAATCGGAAAATCATATTCATTTCCGAATAACATCTAAAATAATTTTTTCTAGGCTGATGTTTCTTTCGTTTTCGTAAAAACCTACCCATAAACCTTTTATCTTTTTGAATATATTATTTTGTTTCATATAATACAAGTAATTACTAGCCAATGCTGGTGATGTTTCTAGTCCAAATTCTTCTAAAAATAATATTTTGTCTGTAAAATCTAATTTGTATTTTCCAGCTATCATTCCTTTTATAATACTTAGGTTTCCTCCTATCAACTCCCCTTGTGCTTGTCCTGCTTGTATTGTTTCATATTCTTCCTCTTCTTGCATTCCTAGTTTTTGGCTTGCATCTACAAACATTTTTATAGCTTGCTTATAACTATAATCTGTTTGGTCTGTTGCTATTGTTTTAAAGTTTGTACCATTAAATGTTACTAAACCAGTTTTTGCTGTTATCATGTTAGTAATCGAATTTACATCACTATATCCACATAGAATTTTAGGATTTTGCTTAATTAGTTCATAGTCTAAGTATTCAAATGTAGAGTTTGAATTCTCCCCACCTTTTGCACACCATATCATTTTTACTTGTTTGTCTTGGAACATTTGATTTATATCTTCTGCTTTTTCTTTTGCTGTACTACTGTAACCATTTGTATTAGAAAATATGTTTTTTGCATATTTTACTTTAAATCCCTCTTCTTCTACTATTTTTCTAGCACTTTCTAATTCTTCTATATTATCTCCAATTATTGGGTTACATGGTGCCACAACACCAATTGTATCTCCTAAATTTAATCTATATGGAATTATCATTTTTCTACTCTCCTTTTGAGACAGTAGGGACAGGTCTGAAATGTCTCATTTATATTTACTTTAATTTATATCTTATTTACAAAATCTATATATTGAATTTATGAGACATTTCAGACCTGTCCCTAGTGTCTCAGTTCATCATATTTTGTTTCTTCGTTAGAATATTTGTCCGGATTTAATCCAACTCTATTTTCCATGTATTTTTGTGTTACTATGAAAACTATTGTAAAAATAGTTCCTATGATTATCATCGAATATGCAGTTGTTGTTTTGTCTAGTAAAAATGATGCAATTAGTCCTGCAATTACTCTAAATACTCCTACAAATAAGTTTTTTGTTGCAAATATTTTAGTATCAATTTTTTCATTTGTGAAGTTCCTTAAATATTTGTCTATTAATGTATAATACAATCCTTGTCCAAAATTATAAATGAGATTACCTAGTATAATAATTGCTAATAAAATAACATATTGTTGTGCTTTTAGTCCACATATTCCTGCTATTATTGTACTAACAGAAAGCAGTAATGATATTAGTGTTAATGAATTATTCCTAAATTTATTATGAAACTTCATTTGTATTTTAGAAGCATATGAACTAGCAATTCCTGCTATTGCAGCTATTATTCCTATTGCCACAGAAGATATTTTCAATTCTTCATATAAACTAACATAATAATTAATTAGAATTGATAATATGCTTGCTATTAATGAAGCAGACAAGATTAATGCTTTTAGTCTTTCTGATTTTAGAACATACGTAAATCCATCTTTTATCTCTTTTAATTGCTTTTGACCTGTAATTTCACTATTTGTTCTTTTCTTCTTTTTTACTGGTTCTATAAATCCTAAAGATAAAATAACTGCCATAATTAGAACTATTAATGAACATATAACTGGTAAATATCCATTTATTGCAAATAGAAATCCTGCTATAATTTTAGATATGGCATTAAATAGATAATAACCAGCTGCTCCCTTGCCACTTATTCGTGAATATATTTTCCCTTTGTATCTTGATGGTGGTATTGATTCGTTTAATAGACTCGGTTCTGCAATATTTTTTATTGAAAATGCTATTGCAGATATTAGTTCAGCAAATATTAGGTCAAATAAGTTTCTGCTTAGCATTATAATTACCATATAAAAGCAATTTAGAATATTCCCTAAAATTAAGCTGTTTTTTCTACCTAAAAACTCTACAACAATATTTGCTGGAATTTGAAGAATTATACTAAAGAAAGCATAAAATGTGCTTTTTAGTACAACATCTGAACTACTTATCCCTTTTATTTGTGTTAAAAATAAAAAGTCAATTGTATAAAAAAATAAGTAGTCCCACGCAATCACTTTGTAAACTGGGAAATTCTTCATATTTACTTTTCTCATTTCTTGCTTTTCTTCTTTTGTACTCATCTTACTCTCCTTTTTGAGACAGTAGGGACAGGTCTAAAATGTCTCATTTATATTTACTCTATTTATAATTATAATCTATATATTAAATTTATGAGACATTTTAGACCTGTCCCTACTGTCTCATTTCAATCAATGCAACATTTAATCCATAACCTTGCTTTTCTACACGATAAGAATGCATTAAATTTGAATTACATACATTGCAAATTTTACTGTCTATAATATTTTCTAGCTTTAACCCCTCTTTTTGTAATAATATTTGATTTATTTTCACTGTATCTATTTTCCACTTTTCACCATTTTTAGTTTCTTGTATTATACTTTGTATATCATCAATATCTTGAAATTCTTGTTCAAATATTTCTTTGACTTCTTTGTCTACTTCAAAATGACATTTTCTAATGCTTGGACAGATACAACAGATAATGTCATTTGGAGCACAACCATATTCAGTTTTCATTTTCTTTACAGTTTCAATAGAAATTCTTTGTACAGTTCCTTTCCAGCCAGAATGAACATTTGCAATTACATTTTTTACTGGGTCAAAGAAAAGTAATAAAATACAGTCTGCATTTGTAGTCCCAATTAACAAATTCTTTTTATTTGTTATTAATCCATCTGTGTTATCATATTGTTCTACGTTGAAATCTGGCTCATTTATATTTATCTTTTTTTCTACAATTTTTACTTCTTTTGTATGATTTTGATTTGGCTTGACTAAATGTTCTAGGTTTGACCCTATGCTATTACACAACTCTTTGTAATCTTTGATTGCTCTTTCATATGTTTTAGCATCTAGTTTTTCCTTGTTTGCCTTAGCTGTTCTGTAATTCCTATCAATTCCTAAACTATATGCATGATTAATTAAGTCTCCATATTCTAGTAATTTTCTAAATTGCAAATATTCTATGCCATCCTTTTTTACGTGTATCACATTCTCATTTGATAAATCCAAAATTCTCTCTCCTTTGCTAATTTTTGAAAATTATAGAACAAAAGTGGCATGATTGAAAATTCTTGACCTTTTAGATTACTCTTCATGCCTCGTCTTTGTTCGCCTGCCAAATTTGCTTTAGCAATTTGTGTAAGATATGTATAATTAACTTAAATGAATACCTTTACTTAATATCCAAAGTCATCTCTTTATCATATTTTATTTCTTCTTTTGGATATTCTTCTGGTCTTAAACCTACTCTTTCTTTCATAAATTTACTTACAAATATCATTAATAAGAAAAATATAATTCCCATTATAATCATACAATAAGCAGTTTCCATTCTGTCCAACAAAAATGATGCCATTATTCCAATTATAACACTTGAAATGCTTTTTAATAAATTATTTGCTATAAATATTTTTGTATCTATGTCTTTATTGGTGAAATTACTTAAGTATTTTTCAATTAATGGATAGTACATTCCTGAAGAAATATATCGTAAAATGTAAATTGCTATTATAAATGTTATTGCTATTGGGTATTTTAGAGCTATGACACCTATTGTTCCAGCTAAAAAACAAGCACCTATTGTTGAAAATCCTATTGTAGTTAATGATTTATTTCTAAATTTATTGTGAAATTTTTCTTGCTTTTTGATTGCTAATGCTGATACTATTTCTAACATTGCAAATATAATTCCTAGTAAACTCGCTGAAACTTCTAACTCTTCCAATAAGCTGATTTCATAATTTGAAAGTACACTAATTAGTCCTGTCATAACACATGCAAATAATATAAGTCCTTTTACTCTTTCTGAGCTTAAAACAAATCTAAATGCTTCTTTTATTTCTTTTAATTGACTTGTATTTTTTATTTTTTTCGTTTTTACATTTTTTACTGGTTCTACAAAAAGCATTGCTAAAAATGTTGCTATCAATAATATTGTAAGTGATAAAATAATTGGTATATAAGGGTTCACATCATACAAAAATCCTGCTGCAACTTTAGTAATAGCATCTATTATATAATAACCAGACATCCCCTTTTGGCTAATCCTTGCAAATATTTTGCCTTTGTGCTTTGATTGTGGAATAGATTCATTTAATAAGCTTGGCTCTGCACTTTCTTTTATTGCAAAGGAAGTTGCACTTAATATTTCAGCAATAATTAGGTTAAATAAATTATTACTAAATATAATTACTACCATATAAAGACAACTTAAAATATTTCCTATAATAATACTATTTTTTCTGCCTAAAAATTCAATGGTAAATGTCGCTGGAATTTGTGCAAACATTGCAAATAGATAATAAAAAGAATCTATTAATATTACATCTGCTGGATTTATATTTTTTACCTGTGTTAAAAATAGGAAGTTTATTGTATAAAAAAATATGTAATCCCAACTAAGTCTTTTGTATATAGGAAATAATTTCATATTTCGTTTTCTCATTTGTATTTTATCTACTTCTTCCATTGTTTCCCCTTTTTATAATAATTTTAAATGATGTGTTTTTAGATAGGCAAAATACATCATTC
This sequence comes from Clostridia bacterium, assembly GCA_022794095.1. Classification (GTDB taxonomy): domain Bacteria; phylum Bacillota; class Clostridia; order TANB77; family CAG-508; genus CAG-269. The sequence continues at coordinate 7,601 of JAAWEC010000019.1, read as the reverse complement.
TAAAATCATTTTCTTTATAATATCATCTTTTGACTTTTTGTCAATATAACGATATTTGTTTTGTTTTGTATCAAATCCACAAATTGCTTTATATTGGCAATATTCGCAAGGTGTTTGCCCATTTTTATTATATGGTTTTAAATCAATTTTACCACTTAAAATTTCTTTTGATATTTGCTTTATTATAAAATCAATGTAGTTTTGTAATATCTTAAAATCATCTTTGCTTACACCATTTGTCCATTTTTCATTTACAGTACCTGATGCTGTAATTGCTGCTGGTACTAGTTTAGAACTTCCAGATGATATTGTATTGTCATTCATTTTTATTATTTTTACATCTGCTAAAATTAAGCCTTTCATTTTAAAGTTTTTTCTAATTTGTTCTTCAATTTCTTCTTCTGTTATTTTTTTATCTGCTTTTATCATTTGTTCTAATAAAGAAAAGTAAAAAACTCCTGCTGGCATAAGGTCTTCTTCTTTACTTATTGCATTTGAATAAGTTAATAATTGTATTTGAAGTCCTGCATACACTTCGTTTAAATCAATATTTTTGCTAGATGATTTGTAGTCAATTATTCTTAAATATCTACCGTTCTTCTCCGAGTAGCTGTATCAATTCTATCAATTTTACCTGTTATTTCAACTCTTTTTCCATCATCTAATTCTAATGTAATTGGCTTATATTTTCCATTTTTCCCAAACTCAATCTCTGTTCCTTCAATTGAAAAGTCACTATAAATTAAAGTTTGTATAATATATTTTAGTGCTTTGCTCACAATTTTTTTTAGTCTTTTTACTAATGCTTTATATTTAGCTGTTGCTTGAAAAATAAAGTTTTTGCTTAAATTTAAGTTTTCATCAATAATTTTACAAACCATTTGGTAAATTTGTTCTTCTTCTATTTCAGCTAATGGTAACTTTTGTTCTCTTACTTGCACAAAAAATTCATCTATTGTTTCATGCATAAATGAACCTGTCTCAAAAGTATGAATTTTTAATTCTTCGTTTTCTTTTAACTTTAGTCCATATTGCAAGTGATAAGAAAATGGGCATTTTCGGTATCTTTCTAATTTAGAAACACTTGTATTTAGAGTTTTTCCATAAAGTTTTTCTATGTTTTGTTTTTTTATATCTTGTGGCAAGTTTGTATAAGATAATCCTTGTAAATCATTTTTTAATTTTTCTTGATACTCATTTTTCTTCTTATAATATTGATATATAGAATACCAAATACTACTAATATCCTCTTGTTTTTGAAGTTTGGCTATATTTTCTAATAATTCTTCATATGTAACCTGCTCATTTACTATTTCATATTGTTTTGTTACAGTATCACTCTTTTCTACAATATTTGGATATAGTTTTTTTATTTTAGAAATTAATGTAGATGCTCTCATTGATTTTCCATCTTTATCTGATGAATTATAAGACAAGTATATACTGTTTTCTGCTGTTGTAAAAGCTTTGTATATGTTGAAATTATCCTCATATAATTTTTCTAATGTACCTTTTGCAAGTTCTAATCCATCCTGCTTTAGTATTTCTCTATCTTTGTCATCCAAAAATCCCTCTTCTTTATTGCTACTTGGAAAACTTCCATCATTTAACCCTATAATAAAAACTGTTTTTACCTTATGACTTCTTGAACGGTCTACATCTCCAAAGATTACTTGGTCTTGTGTTCCTGGAATTTTACCGAGTTCACTATTTTTTAAACCAACTTTTAAAATTTTGCTATATCTGTCAATTCCTATTTTTTCTTCTCCTAGAACTAATACAATTTCATCAAATAAATTTAGCAAAATTTTATAACTTGCAACATATTCTTTTGCTAACTCTAACAAAGATTTTTCTTCTAGTTCTTTTATCTTTTTTTCTATTTTTACTTCAAGTTCTTGTTCTTGTAAAAATTCATATAAACATTTTGTTATATTTTTAACAGTTTTATCTTTGCCTAATTCCTCTTTTAATTTCAGTATTGGTGCAATAATTTGTTTCCTAAGCTCATTAAATCTTTCTATTTTCGGTTTTTTATCTTCTTTTTCTAATTCATATGTAAAGTCTTTTTTCCACTTATTTTGCTTAATTCCCCATTTATTGCAATAGTTTTCTAATTCAAATATTTCGCTTATATCTATATTAGAGAATCCTAATTTTAAATAATTAAACATACTGTCATTTGAAAAATTCTTGCTAATAATTTCTAATATACTTAAAATATATTGTATAATGATATTTTGATTTATGTCTCTTTTTTCATCAATAAATACTGGTATATTATACTTTGGAAAAATTGCCCTAACTAAAGAAGAATATTCATCTATGTTTTTTGTTACAACTGCTATATCTTTGTATCTAATTTGTTTGTCTCGAATTAATTTTGTAATTTGTTTTGCTACATTTTCTATTTCTGAATATGGATTTTTAGCTAAAAATAGTGATATGTTTTCCACATTTTTTTTATATGTTGTGGATTTCGTGCTATTCATATTATTACTTAAGAATTGCAATTCTTCTGTTTTAAAACGATATTGCTTATCTAAATGTACAGGTGGTTCTAGTTCAAATCCATTATCATTTACAAGTCTCCATATTTTTGCAATTGTTTCTTTATTTGAATAATATATGTCTTTGTCTGGATTTGTGTTTATATTTAAATCATCTGTTGTTACTACAATATTTACTTGTTTTGCTAATCTTATAAGTTCTTTAATTACTTGATATTCTTGTTTTGTGAATCCTGCAAATTCATCTAAATAAATAATACTATCTTGAATAAAATCTGTTTTGCTAATTTTATTTGCTAATATGTCTAATAAATCTGTTTCTTCTAAGTATTTGCCTGCAATTTGTTCTTCAAATTTTTGATAAATAAGTTTTAAATCTTGTAGCTTTGTTTTTAAATAAATTTCATTTGTTTTTTCTATTTCTTGTTGTATATTTTCAAGTTTTATTCCATGTTTTTTTAATTCTGTAATTGCTGTTAATACTAAATCTATATTTTCTTCTGATTTTCCTAGAAATTTAAGTTCTTTTTTGCTTTGATTTAAAATGTTACCTAGGAGCATGGCTTTTCCAGCTTTTGATAGATGTGTTTTTGCAACTCCACCTACCTCATTTAGAACTCTATAAGCCATTCTACTTAAATTTACTACTTCACTATTTATAGTAGCACTGGAGAAAACAGCTTTCATTAGCTTTGCTTCTGCTGTATATGAAAACTGTTCTGGTGTAATCATGTAAATTTTTGCTTCGTTTTCTTGTTTAGCTATTTCTTGAAAGCAATATTCACTTTTTCCACTTCCTGGTTTCCCATATATAATTCTAAGTCCCATTTTTTCTCCTTTTTTTCTCTTATATTATGACTGAATTTTATCATAATTAATTTTAAAAATCAATTGAACAGTCTCCCAATTTTAGAATTTCAAAAAATTTAATAATTTTTTTACAAAATTGCGGATTTTTTTTATAATATATGTTAAGATATATATTGACAATTTAAATTTAGAAAGGTCAAAATAAAATGAACAAAGAATTTAAAGTTACTTCTCTATTTTCAGGAATTGGTGGATTTGAGCAAGGCTTTAAAAGCTCTAAAATGAAATACAACTTAGTTTTTGCATCTGAAATAGATAAATATGCAACAAAAACATTTAGCTATAATTTTCCAATTAACAATATGGTTGGAGATATTAAAAAAGTAGATGAAAAGTCTATTCCTATCCATGATTTATTATGTGGAGGTTTTCCTTGCCAATCATTTTCTGTTGCTGGAAAACAAAAAGGATTTAATGATATTAGAGGTACATTATTTTTTGATATTATTAGAATTATCAAAGAAAAAAAACCAAAATACATTCTGCTTGAAAATGTAAAAAACTTAATAAATCATGATAAAGGAAATACAATTAAAACTATATTAAAAAATATATCAGATTGTAATTATACTTTTGATTTTACAATACTTAATTCAAATGAAGCAGGAGTTCCACAAAGTAGAGAAAGGACATATATTATAGGTATATTAAATGGTGATTTAGAAAAATTTGAAAATGATAGAAGAAACAATAAAGTATCTATTATAAAAAAATGGGCAAATGAAAACAATTTAAAAACTATGAATTTCTTTAATAATATCAACACAAGTAGCAAAGTTAAATATATAAAAGATATTTTAGAAGAAAATGTAGATGAAAAGTATTATTTGAACACTCCTAAAATAACTAAATACTTATCTACACTTGATTCCCTTTCATTTTCTACTAAATCACAGCAAAAAATATTAAAAGAATTCACTCTTCCTAGAGATGTTCATAATGATTTAGATAGACAAAGGAGAGTATATTCTATATATGGAATTTCACCTACTTTATTGGCTAGGTCAGATAGTCCCAAAATTATTTTCAAAGAAAACGGCGAATATAAAATAAGAAAACTTACTCCTTTAGAAACATTACGAGCTCAAGGGTTTAGCAAAGAGTTTACTGACAACATACAAAAAAATGGGATGAGTGATACTCAATTATATAAACAATCTGGAAATGCTGTTAGTCCTCCTGTAATATCTATGATAATAAATAATTTATTGGAGTTTATAAATGAGTGAAAAATTAAAATTTATTGATTTATTTTGTGGATTAGGTGGTTTCAGAATTGCCCTTGAAAAACAGAATTGTACTTGTGTTTTTAGCTCTGATATTGATAAATCTGTTGCTCAAGTTTATGAAAATAATTTTGGTGAATATCCAAGTGGAGATATAACAAAAATTGATACAAAAGATATTTCAGACTTTGATATTTTGTGTGGTGGCTTTCCTTGTCAATCTTTTTCAATTGCTGGAAAAAGGTTAGGATTTGAAGATTCAAGAGGAACAATGTTTTTTGAAATTGCAAGAATTTTAAAAGATAAATCTCCAAAAGCTTTTATCTTAGAAAATGTAAAAGGAATAACAAATCATGATAATGGAAAAACATTAGAAAAGATTTTAGGTATATTAGATGATTTAGGATATACATATATTCAAAATGTTATAAATGCTAAAGATGTTGGAATTCCTCAAAATAGAGAAAGATGGTATTGTGTTGGTATAAGAAAAGATTTTAATATTACTTTAGACCCTAAGAAAATTTTTCCTAATAAGCAAACAATATTATTTTCATATGATGATATTATAGATGATAAAAACAATTATAAAAAATATCAAATAAGTAGTATTTGTAAATCTAATATAGAAAAACATATTGGTAAAATCAAAGAAAAAAACTCGAAATACACACTAGCATATGAAATTAGACCTTCAAGATGTCAATTTAAGAGTGATGGAATATCACCTTGCTTAACAGCTAAGATGGGAACAGGTGGAAATAATGTACCAGTAATTGTTGAATTGAATAGAAAATTGACAGAAAAAGAATGTTTAGAATTAATGGGTTATCCTACAGGTTATAAAATAGGAAATGGTGCTCAAGCATATAAGCAAATAGGAAATAGTGTTGTTGTTCCTGTACTAGAATACATTTCCAAAGAATTAGTTGATATATTAAAAAACCAAAAAAATTGAAAGTGTTTAAGCTTCATTTTTTTGGTTTTAAAACAATTGTAAAATTTCCTTTACTTCTTCCTGAACCTGTGGTAACAGAAAAAGGAATATATGTAAGTTCAATTATGTCATTACCTTTGTAAAAATAGCTAGCAGAATACGGTTCTTCATAGATATGATAGCCATTAAATATTATTTCTTGTAAATGTTTATCATTGTTTATTATTTCAATCATTTTTTTGTTTGAAAAAGTTTTTAGTTTTTTATAGATTAAAATTTCCTCAGATTTGCTTATTTGTTCATTTAATTTTAATAAAGATGGAATATCTTTATTGTATTTGTCTATTATTTTTTGTTTTGAAGTATGCCAACCAGTATATACTGAATCATTTTTTTCTAGTTCTTCCTCTTTTGTGCAATATACACTAGCACCTGCTCCTAATTCATATTCATTAAATATTTTGTAAAAACTATCAGGTGTCATTTTTAATATTTGAAACTTATTTGAATCTGACATTTTTATGGAAACACCACTGAATTTAATGTGTTCAAACTCAATATTGTTTAATTTTAATATTTGTTCATCTAAGTAATTATCATTTTTTATTAATAAATTATCTAATTTTGAATCATTAGATTTAATTAAGTATGAATCTGCTCTTGTCATTACATGCTGATTTGATAGCTTTGACAATTGCTTTGTTGTAACTCTTATCATATATATATTATCAATATTATCATATTCAAATTTGCTTAAATAATTTTTAAATTTTTCACTTTTTTTATTAACATTAAATTTTTTGACAAATTCTATTTCTGCAATGTCACCATCATGTGTACCTCTATTATTTCCCAATTTTATTCCTCCATAAATTACTATTTCGTTTAGTTTTTTGGTATCCTATTTTTTTCTATAATAACTAAATCTTTTAATAATGAACCCCATTTTACTTGCATAACATATCTTCTATTTTCCATTTCGGGTTTTAAATTTAAACAACGATTCCATACTTGATATGTTAGAGGTCCAAAATGAATAGAATCATTTTTGAATGTATTATTTATAAAATAATCTATTATTTCATCTTTGCTTGCCCAATGCCCTTCTTCAACATTTCCATAATATAAAGCGTCTACTATATCGTATTTGTCAGATTTACCTTGCAGTATAAATCTATTTATAAACTGCTTTTTATTTGTTTCTTTATTGAATTCTAAATTGATTTTATCTATTTTGTCTGGAAATATTTGTTTATATTTAGTGCCTGATATTCTCTCTTCTCCAGTTCCATCACAAGTATTGTCTCCCCAATGAAATCTGAGTAATTCGTTGATAATTTCATCAGAGATGTTTATTTCAGATAAAAATTCAGTAAATACATTAATTTTTTCTTGATGAACAGAATTGCCACTTCCCTTTTTTATACTTATTCTTTTTATGTTGTTGTCGATACTGATTATTATGTCAGGCTTTTGACCTTTTTTTCCTTCTAATACTTTTATATTAGATTCTTCATTTATGTTATTAAATAAAAAGTATATAAATTCTTTTAAATTTTTATTTAATTCTTTTACTTTTTTGTCATTCATATATTTTATTAATTTATTTTCATTTTCAAATCCAGATTTGTTGCTTCCCATATTAAAACCTCTTTTTTTACATTTTTCATTCTTTCTTCTTCACCATTTGATAAATCTTTTAGCCATTTTTCTTTTGAATGCTTTATTTTTTGAATATTTGTCATATTTTTTCTCTTTCTCAATTTATGATTAAATTTTATCATCTCTATTTTGTAAAGTCAATAATTACCATGAAATATATGCTTTTACATAAACAAATGTTGAAAGGGATAATATTATAATGGCAAGTACGGATTGTGAGACAGTAGAATTGAATTCATATTTGACAAATCCATAAATATATTTACATTAAACAATGTACCTTAGGTCAGGTTATGTATATTGTTTGCTGTAGATGTATCTGTAACTACATCTACTTTTTTTATGCTCAAAAAATGAGGAAATCCTGTAACAAATTTCCCCATTCGACTATGTATG